>CANGMW010000012.1 GCA_947454695.1 Comamonadaceae bacterium
AGCAGTACACCCCGGTCGACAAAGACCAGGTCATGTATTACAAGGAAGACACCAAGGGCCAGATCCTGCAGGAAGGCATCAACGAGGCCGGCGGCATGAGCAGCTGGATCGCGGCGGCCACCAGCTACAGCACCAGCAACCGCATCATGGTGCCGTTCTACGTGTACTACTCGATGTTCGGCTTCCAGCGCATTGGCGATCTGGCCTGGGCTGCGGGCGACATGCAGGCACGCGGCTTCCTGCTGGGCGGCACGTCGGGGCGCACCACGCTCAACGGCGAAGGCCTGCAGCATGAAGACGGCCACAGCCACATCATGGCGGGCACCATTCCTAACTGCATCAGCTACGACCCGACCTTTGCGCACGAAGTGGGTGTGATCCTGCACCATGGCTTGAAGCGCATGGTCGAGAAGCAGGACAACATCTTCTATTACCTGACCCTGCTCAACGAAAACTATCCCATGCCCGGCCTGATCCCCGGCACCGAGGAGCAGATCATCAAGGGCATGTACCTGTGCAAGGAAGGCGCCAAGCTGACCCCTCGTGTACAGCTGCTGGGCTCGGGCACCATCCTGCGCGAGAGCATTGCGGCGCAGGAATTGCTCGAAAAAGACTGGGGGATCGCCGCTGATGTTTGGAGTTGCCCCAGCTTCAACGAACTCACCCGCGACGGTCAGGACGCCGACCGCTGGAACCTGCTGCACCCGCTGGAGAAGCCACGCGTGTCCTTTGTGAGCCAGCAACTCGACAAGGCCAAAGGCCCGGTGATTGCATCGACCGACTACATGAAGGCTTATGCGGAGCAGATCCGTCCTTTTGTACCCAAGGGCCGGACCTACAAGGTGCTGGGCACCGACGGTTTTGGCCGCTCGGATTTCCGCAGCAAGTTGCGCGAGCACTTCGAGGTCAACCGCCATTACATCGTGGTCGCGGCCCTCAAGGCCTTAAGCGAAGAGGGCACCGTGCCGGTCGCCAAGGTCGCCGAAGCCATCAAAAAGTACGGCATCAAGGCCGACAAAGTCAATCCCCTTTACGCCTGATAAAAACGGAGACACAACATGGCATTGGTAGACATCAAGGTTCCCGATATTGGGGATTTCGACGAAGTGGCGGTCATTGAGTTGCTCGTCAAGCCGGGCGACACCGTCAAGGCAGAGCAGTCCCTGATCACCGTGGAGTCCGACAAGGCCTCGATGGAAATTCCATCCAGCCATGCGGGCGTGGTTAAGGAAATCAAGGTCAAGCTGGGTGACAAGGTGAAGCAGGGCTCCGTGGTCCTGTTGCTGGAGGCCACTGGTGCGGGTGCTTCCGTGCCGGCAGCGCCTGTGGCGCCTGAGGCGCCCGCTTCACCCTCAGCACCGGCGCCTGCTGCGCCAGTGGCCACAGCAGCGCCGGTGGTCAGCGCGCCAGCGGTTCCTGCGACCCCCGTGACAGCATTGCCTGCACATGAACCCACAGCCCCCACGGGTCTGTTGCCGCATGCCAGCCCCTCGGTGCGCAAATTTGCCCGTGAGTTGGGTGTCCCACTGGAACAGGTCAAAGGCACAGGTCAAAAAGGTCGCATTACGGACGAAGATGTGAAGAACTTCACCCGTGCGGTGATGTCCGGTGCACAGTCCACCCAAGCCGGTGGCGCTGCGAACAAAGGTGGCTCGGGCGTGGGCCTGGACCTGCTGCCTTGGCCCAAGGTGGACTTCACCAAGTTTGGCCCCGTGGAGCGCAAAGACCTCTCGCGCATCAAGAAAATCAGCGGCGCCAATCTCCACCGCAACTGGGTGATGATTCCGCATGTCACCAACCATGACAACGCCGACATCACCGAGCTCGAAGCCCTGCGCGTTCAGCTCAACAAGGAAAATGAAAAGAGCGGCGTGAAGGTCACCATGTTGGCTTTCCTGATCAAAGCCTGCGTGGTGGCGCTCAAAAAGTTCCCCGAGTTCAATACCTCGCTGGATGGCGATCAGCTGGTCTACAAGCAGTACTTCCACATCGGCTTTGCGGCCGACACGCCCAATGGGCTGGTGGTACCTGTGCTCAAGGATGCCGACAAAAAAGGTGTGATGCAGATCTCCCAGGAGCTGGGCGAGTTGTCCAAGAAAGCGCGCGATGGCAAGCTCGGCCCGGCCGAGATGACCGGTGGCTGCTTCTCGATCTCGTCGCTGGGTGGCATCGGCGGGCGTTATTTCTCGCCCATCATCAACGCACCCGAAGTCGCTATTTTGGGGGTGAGCAAATCGGTGATGGAGCCGGTGTGGAATGGCAAAGAGTTTGTGCCCCGCCTGATCTTGCCCATGTCGCTGAGTTACGACCACCGTGTGATTGACGGAGCGCTGGCCGCTCGCTTCAACGCTTATCTGGGTCAGCTGCTGGCGGATTTCCGTCGCGTCATGCTCTAAGTAGCGACTCCACAACCAATAGGACACAACGATGGCACTGATTGAAATCAAGGTTCCTGACATCGGCGACTTCGACGGCGTGAGCGTGATCGAGTTGCTGGTCAAACCCGGCGACACCGTGAAAGAAGAACAAAGCCTGATCACCGTGGAGAGCGACAAAGCCTCCATGGAAATTCCTTCCAGCCACGCCGGCGTGGTCAAGGAGCTCAAGGTGAAGTTGGGCGATACGGTCAAAGAAGGCTCTGTGGTGTTGATGCTGGAGTCGGCCCAAGGCGCAGCAGCTGCACCTGCTGCTGCTGCTGCTGCCCCGGCACCTGCAGTCGCTTCTGCACCGGCTGTGATCCAATCCGTGGCACCGGCCGCGGCAAGTTTCGCCGGCACGGCCGATCTGGACTGCGATCTGCTGGTCTTGGGCGCAGGCCCTGGCGGTTATTCGGCGGCATTCCGTGCGGCAGACCTGGGTCTCAAAGTGGTGGTGGTGGAGCGCTACGCCAGCCTGGGCGGGGTGTGCCTGAACGTCGGCTGTATTCCCAGCAAGGCTTTGTTGCACGTGGCCTCGGTCATGGACGAGGTCAAGCACTTCGCCGATCTGGGCGTGAGCTTTGCAGACCCCGTGGTCGATCGCCACAAACTTTTGGCGCACAAAAACAAAGTGGTGGGCAAGCTCACCGGTGGCCTGAGTGCCATGGCCAAGATGCGCAAGGTCACGGTGGTGCGGGGTTATGGCGCATTTGTCGGCCCCAACCATGTGCAGGTCGAGGAAACGACAGGTGCCGCACAGGAGAAGACCGGCAAGACCCAGGTGATCGGCTTTAAAAACTGCATCATTGCGGCCGGCTCTCAGGCGGTGCGTTTGCCCTTCATGCCCGAAGACCCGCGTGTGGTGGACTCCACCGGTGCCCTGGCTCTCGAGCACGCGCCCAAGCGCATGTTGATTCTGGGTGGCGGCATCATCGGCCTGGAAATGGGTACCGTTTACAGCAGTTTGGGTGCACGCCTGGACGTGGTTGAAATGATGGACGGCCTGATGCAAGGCGCTGACCGCGATCTGGTCAAGGTCTGGCAGAAGATGAACGCCCCGCGTTTTGACAACATCATGCTCAAAACCAAAACCGTCGCGGCCAAAGCCACGCCGGCCGGCATTGAGGTGACGTTTGAAGGCGAAGGTGCGCCCCCGCCGCAAACCTACGACTTGGTGCTCCAGGCCGTGGGCCGAAGCCCCAATGGCAAAAAGATTGCCGCCGACAAAGCCGGCGTGTCAGTCACGGACCGGGGCTTCATTGCCGTGGACATCCAGATGCGCACCAATGTGCCGCACATTTTTGCCATCGGCGACATCGTGGGCCAGCCCATGTTGGCGCACAAGGCGGTGCATGAAGCGCATGTGGCGGCTGAAGTGATTGCGGGTGAGTTGTTGGGCGATCAGAAGCTGGCGTCGGCCGCATTCAATGCGCGTGTGATTCCCAGCGTGGCCTACACCGACCCGGAAGTGGCTTGGGTCGGATTGACAGAAGATCAAGCCAAGGCGCAGGGCATCAAGGTCAAGAAAGGCCTGTTCCCCTGGACCGCCTCAGGGCGCGCCATTGCCAACGGGCGCGACGAGGGCTTCACCAAACTCTTGTTTGACGACTCTGACGACGCGCATGGACACGGCAAGATTTTGGGCGGTGGCATCGTCGGCACTCATGCGGGCGACATGATCGGTGAGATCGCCTTAGCAATTGAAATGGGCGCTGATGCGGTGGATATCGGCAAAACCATTCACCCGCATCCCACGCTGGGCGAGAGCATCGGCATGGCCGCCGAGGTGGCGCATGGTTCCTGCACTGACTTACCGCCGGCTCGTAAGTGAGTCAAACGGCCGGCCCCCTGTTCACCAGGGGTGCACGGCTTATTGATCTAACAGCCGGATAGTCCAAAGGTCGTCAGACAGGCTGCTGTCTGCGAGGTAGGCATAAGGCAGGGTGAAGTAGCCTTTGAGGCCCCATTGATCGCCCCATGAATTGCGCACTATGAATCGCTGCTTGCTGTCGTCATAGCCGACCGCCATCACCGCGTGGCCGCCCAGAAGCTTTTCATCAGGCTTCGGGGTGTTCACAATCCCGGTGGCGGCCACACTGTCACCCTCAAACTCGGTGTAGACCGAAAAGCCGAAAACAAACGGGTAGCCAGAAGCTAGGCAACCTTTCATCTGACGCAAGACTTGGGGCACACGCTGGTACTGAACCACCTTGTACAGGATGGCGTCTTTGTAGCAGCTGGCCGGTGGTTTTTTTGCGAAGTTACTCGCGACGTAAGGCCACTCGGATTCCGGGCAATCGCCCAGCTTGCTTACCGACTTGATGCCGTCGCGGATTTGCGCACCAGCGTCGGAACGCACGGTTTTTTCCATCGCACGTTCGTTGTAGTAAATGAACAGTCGCGAGGGCACGAAATCAGGCAGCAGTTGTTGCTTGCGCCGCTCGAATTGAATAGCCGCACCTATGGCATTGGCTGTGCAACTTCCTAATTCGCCTTGGTCGTAGACCTTGGGACATTGCGAACGCAGGTCTACTTTGGGCGGCAGTTGTGCCAAGTGAACCACGGGGGCAGAGTAAAGATGGTCCCGGTGGTCGGGTACATCGGGTGTCCAACCGTAAGCGTGCTTGGGTGGCCGAGGCGGTGATTTTTTTAGCATGACGTTTTTCCCTGTTGATTCAAACTGGTCAGTGCCAGCTAAAGGAATCGTAAGGGCGTCAATGTGCAGGCGTCAAGCTTTTCTATTTAACGTCTTGCAAAATTAAGTTTTAAATCACCAGCGCACTTTTGCAGATGCTTGAAGATTCAGTTCTTGCCGTATAAAAAATCCTGCACCACGGCGTGAAAGCGCTCGGGGCTCTCTAGGTGGGGCACGTGGCCGACGCCTTCAAATTCAATCAGTTTTGAATTGGGAATCAGGCTCTGCGCGGTCTTTCCCAATTGCGGGAAGTTCCCCAGCGGCTTGACCACCTCGGCAGGCGCAAAACGTCTGCCAAACACGGTTCGGTCTTTTTGTCCGATCACCAGCAAGGTGGGAACTTGGATTTTCGGCAACTCCACCAAGATCGGACCCTCGTAAATCATTTGGTAGGTGAGGGCGGAAACATAGGCAAAGTGCGGGTAGTCCCCGCTGCGCTGTACCCGTGCGAACTGTTCAACAAACCGTTCAAAGTCGGGTTGCCAGGTCGGGAAGTAGCTTTTAACGAAATTGCGGTAGGTGGCAGTCGTCTGGGCCATTTCAAGCTTCACCAGTTTGTCGGTGGCTTGGGGCGGGATGCTCACCACGTAATCTTCCAAGCCCAGAGGGTTTTCCAAAATCAGGGCATTCACCCGTTGCGGGTATTTGCGGACAAAGTGAACAGCCAGCATGCCGCCCATGCTGTTGGCAATGACGGCAGTTCGGTCTACTTTGAGGTGGTCCAGCAGTTGCAGGGTATGTTCGCTCAGCATGGCAAAGCTGTAGCGGATCTCTGGCTTGGAAGATTTTCCGAAGCCGAGTTGATCGGGCGCGATCACGCGGTAACCGTAATTGGTCATTGCACGAATGGTTTTGACCCAGTAATCCGACCCGAAATTTTTGCCGTGCATTAACACCACGGTTTGCCCGTTGGGGTATGGAGGCTTCACATCCATGTAAGCCATGCGTTGGGGGCGGCCCTCCACTTCAAGGTTCAGCATCTGAACCGGGTACGGGTAGTCCCAGTTTTCCATGGCGGCGCCTAAGGGTTCTGCGCTGGCGTAGGTCGGTTCAGGGGGCGCACTTTGTGCATGGCTGGTCAGCGGGCTCGCGAGCAGCCACAGCGCCAGCAGGCACAGGCCTTTGAAAGAGGTCGTGAACATGGTGTGCTCTATCTCAGTTAAAAATTAAAGGGTGACCAGCGAGGATCAGGGTGACTGCCAAAAGTTGGGGCGGTTAACCGAGGCGGCACTTGCGCCCAATCCTACCCCCAAGGGCATAGGTTCACCGAGCAGGGCGCGACGTGCCCCATTGAAACGGGGGCGCCAGTAACTCGTGGTCAGGTCCTCAATGCGCACCGCTGCACCGGGCTTAGGGGAGTGGATGAATTTGTTATTGCCCACGTAGATGCCCACATGGCTGAAGGTTTTTCGCAGGGTGTTGAAAAAAACCAAGTCACCGGGTTGAAGCTCGTTGGGCTCGATGGTCTGGGTGGCCGCCGCCTGCTGGGCGGCATTGCGGGGTAAGGTCAGGCCCACGGTTCGCTCAAAAATGGCATGCACAAATCCACTGCAATCAAAGCCGTTTTCAAAAGTATTGCCGCCCGTTTTGTAGGGCAAGCCTAATGCCCCCATGGCAGCGACGACCAGTTCGGACGAGCGTGCGTTCAAGTTGGTGGTGGTGTCCGCGCTGGCGTCCAGAAAACCTTTGCCCAGGAGAAACCTGTCCAGCTCGTCGCTGCTTGGCGTAGCCAGCACCGGAACAGGCAGTAAAAAAATCAGGATCGCGGTCAAAAAACCATGTCGCATGCCATTAGCATAGAGGGTGAATTGCCGAGATGTCAAGTTAAAGTTGATTTGCAATAGTCTTCGTAAGACTATGTTTTTATTAATATTTTTTAGGTTTACTTATGCTGCTCGAGCTTGAAGACTCCCAGTTGGTTTTGGTCGATTACCAGTCCCGATTGATGCCCGCCCTGCATGACGGTGCTGCCGTGCTGGCCAATGCCAAAAGACTCGCCACCCTGGCCCATTATTTGACAGTGCCCCTGTGGGCGACCGAAGAAAACCCATCATCCTTGGGCGAAACAGAGCCGGGCTTGCAGGCGCTCATCCGGCAGGCCAAGGGAAAGACGCTCAACAAAATGTGCTTCAGTGCGGTGGAAGAAGGCTTGGGAGAGTGGTTGCGTCCGCCGCAAGCCGCCAAGCCGCCTGCTGGCAACGCGCGCAGTTTGCCAAAGCACCTTCAAAAACCCCAGACCGGCGACCAGCCGGCACGCAACACCATTGTGATCGCCGGGTGTGAGGCGCATGTCTGTTTGCTTCAAACGGCGCTGGATTTGCTGGAAGACGAATTTGAGGTGTGGGTGGTGACCGATGCCTGTGGTTCACGCACCGAGCGCAACCGCGACGCCGCTTTTGACCGGCTGGCTGCCGCGGGTGCGGAATTGCTGACCACCGAAATGGTGGCTTATGAATGGATCCGCAGTGCCGAACACCCGGCGTTTGCCGAGGTGCTGGCGCTGGTTAAATGACCTTTTCGGCGCGCAAAGCGGCGAGTTGCTCTGCGCTGTAACCCATCTGAGCCAGCACCTCATCGGTGTGTTCACCCAGCAGGGGGGAGCGGGTGACTTCGGTGGGGCTGTCCGACAATTTGATCGGGTTGCCCACGCTCAGGTACTTGCCGCGGGTCGGGTGATCGACCTCCACCACGGTGCCGGTGTCGCGCAAGGACTGGTCTTCAGAGATTTCCTTCATGGACAAAATCGGTCCGCAAGGAATGTCGAACTGATTCAAGATGTCCATCGCCTCGAACTTGGTCTTGGTCTTGGTCCACTCTTCAATGCGCGCGAAGATGGATTTCAGATGGGGCAAACGCGCCGCCGGCGTGGCGTAGTGCGGGTCGGTGATCCAAGCCTCTTCCTCAATGATTTTGCAAATGGCCGGCCACACCGCTGCCTGGGTGATGAAATAGATGTAGGCGTTGGGGTCTTTTTGCCAGCCTTTGCACTTCAAGATGGAGCCCGGTTGACCGCCACCTGAGGCGTTGCCGGCGCGTGGCACGGAGTCGCCAAATTCAATGTCGGGGTACTGCGGGTACTCTTTCAACACCCCCGTGCGTTCCAGGCGTTGCTGGTCGCGCAGCTTGACGCGGCACAGGTTGAGCACGGCGTCTTGCATCGCTGCCAGCACCTTTTGGCCGCGACCGGTTTGTTCACGCTGGTACAAGGCAGTGACGATGCCCAAAGCCAGATGCAGGCCGGTGCCGCTGTCGCCGATCTGAGCGCCCGTCACCACCGGTGGGCCGTCATCAAAACCAGTCGTGGAAGCGGCGCCGCCCGCACACTGGGCGACGTTCTCGTAGACCTTGCAGTCCACGTAGGGGCCGGGACCAAAGCCCTTGACTGAAGCCAGAATGATGCGGGGGTTAATTTCCTGGATACGCTCCCAGCTAAAACCCATGCGGTCCAGAGCGCCGGGCGCAAAATTTTCAACCATCACATCGCATTGCTTGATCATGTTGACCAGCACTTCTTTGCCTTTGGGGTGCTTGGTGTCCAGGGTGATGGAGCGCTTGTTGTGGTTGAGCATGGTGAAGTACAAGCTGTCAGCGTCCGGGACATCACGCAACTGTCCACGGGTCGCATCGCCCTCACCGGCGCGCTCGACCTTGATCACATCCGCGCCAAACCACGCCAGCAATTGCGTGCAGGTGGGGCCAGATTGCACATGGGTGAAATCCAAAATTTTGACGCCGTCCAGTGCCTTGCCCATCGACTCACTCCTGAATGAAAAAAAGAGCAGCACATGAAAGGCTGCCTGACTGGTGTTAATTATATTTCCTTCACTTAACTTTCACGGAAGTATGAAAGATGCGACGGTGATTAAGGCAAAAAAATAGGCGCCGTTCGAGGCGCCTATTTATTCAACCAACCCAAGGGTCGGTGGATGCAGTTGGATCAGACTGCGTTGGCGTCGTGCATGACCTTGATCTGATCGGCGCTGTAGCCGAGCTCTGCCAGCACGTCGTCGGTGTGCTCGCCCAACAGGGGAGACGCCGTGACTTCAGGCTTCATGTCGGAGAACTTGATCGGGCTGCCCACGGTGAAGTAGCTGCCGCGCACCTTGTGCGGGACTTCCACGATGGAGCCGCTGGCGCGCAGCGACTTGTCGTGCAGCAGTTCTTTCATGGACAAGACCGGTGCACACGGAATGTCGAACTTGCGGAAGATGTCCACGGCTTCGTACTTGGTTTTGTCCGAGATGAATTTCTCGATGAAACCGAAGATTTCCATGATGTGCGGCTGGCGGCCTTGCGGCGTGTTGTAAGCCGGGTCATCTTTCCACTCAGGTTTGCCCAGTGCGTCGCAGATCGGGCCCCAGGCATGACCCTGGATGGTGAAGTAGATGTAGGCGTTGGGATCGGTTTCCCAGCCCTTGCACTTGAGAATCCAGCCGGGTTGGCCGCCGCCGCCGGCATTGGCGCCACGGGGCACGACGCCGTCTTTGAAAGCGTCCATTTCATGCGGGTACTGGGGGTATTCTTCCAAGTAACCGATTTTGTCCAGACGCAGCTGGTCGCGCATCTTGACGCGGCACAGGTTGAGCACAGCGTCTTGCATCGACACGGCCACCTTTTGGCCTTTGCCGGTTTTCTGACGGCCGATGTAGGCGGTCAGGATGCCGATGGCCAGGTGCATGCCGGTGTTGGAGTCACCCAGGGCCGCGGAGGAGATGGTCGGGCCTGAGTTTTCGCCTTTCCAGTAGCCGGTGGTGGAGGCCGCGCCGCCCGCACACTGAGCCACGTTCTCGTAGACCTTCAGGTCTTCGTAGTGGTGACCATCGGAGAAGCCTTTGACCGAGGCGAGGATCATGCCGGGGTTGAGCGACTGGATGTGCTCCCAGGTGAAGCCCATGCGGTCCAGCGCGCCGGGACCGAAGTTCTCGACCATGACGTCGGATTCCTTGATCATCTTTTCCAGCACCGCTTTGCCTTCGGCCTTTTTGGTGTCCAGCGTCAAAGAGCGCTTGTTGCTGTTGAGCATGGTGAAGTACAGGGCATCTGCGCCAGGCACATCACGCAGTTGGCTGCGGGTCACGTCGCCGGAACCCGGGCGCTCGACTTTGATCACGTCAGCACCGAACCAGGCCAGCAGCTGCGTACAGGCCGGGCCTGCTTGCACGTGGGTGAAGTCGATGATTTTGATGCCTTGAAGCGGCTTGTTGGACATTTGCATTTCTCCTATTGAATGATGTCGTTGATTGGCTTTAAAACTTATTTCTTTTTCGTGGTCGCCGGGTTCAAGCTGGTGATGCGACCGCTTTCGGTACCGGCGGTCTCATCAATGACGGCGTTGATCAGAGTGGGCTTGCCCGATTTGAGCGCCTCATCGATGCCTTGGCGCAGTTCGGCCGGCGTGGTGGCGTACACGCCCACACCGCCGAAGGCTTCCATCATCTTGTCGTAGCGGGCGTTCTTCACAAACACGGTGGGCGCCACATCGGTGCCGCCGCTTTGGTTCACGTCGGTGCCACGGTACACACCGTTGTTGTTCATCACAATGACGCAAACGGGGAGGTTGTAGCGGCAGATGGTTTCGACTTCCATCCCGCTGAAGCCAAAGGCGCTGTCGCCTTCCACGGCAATCACGCGCTGACCGGTCACCACCGACGCGGCGACGGAGAAGCCCATGCCGATACCCATGATGCCCCAGGTGCCCACGTCCAAGCGCTTGCGCGGCTTGTACATGTCCACAATGCTGCGGGTGAAGTCCAGTGCATTGGCGCCTTCGTTGACCAAAATGGTGTCGGGGTGCTCCTTGAACACATCGCGCACCACGGCCAGCGCGCTGTGAAAGTTCATGGGCGAGGGGTCCTTGGCCAAGGTCTCGGCCATCTTGGCGATGTTCTTGCTGGTGCGCTCGCTGATGGCGTTGGTCCATTCCACCGGCGGCTTGGCCCAGCCAGCGCCCATGCTGGCCAGCAGGGCGGACACGCAGGAGCCAATGTCACCCACCAACGGTGCGTCAATCGCCACGTTGCTGTCGGCTTCAGTGGGCGAGATGTCGATCTGGATGTACTTCTGGGTACCCCAGGCCTTGTGGTCCTTGCCACCCCAGGTCTTGCCTTTGCCATGCGAGAGCAGCCAGTTCAGGCGCGCACCGATCAGCACCACCACGTCGGCTTCGGGCAACACGAAGGAACGTGCCGCCGCCGCCGATTGCTTGTGGGTGTCGGGCAGGATGCCCTTGGCCATGGACATGGGCAGGTAGGGGATGCCTGATTTTTCAATCAGGGCACGGATGTCGTCGTCGGCCTGAGCGTAGGCAGCACCTTTGCCCAGCAGGATCAGCGGCTTCTTGGCGCCCTTGAGCAGGTCCACAGCGCGTTGGACGGCGTCGGCGGCTGGAATTTGTTTGGGCGCAGCATCAACCACCTTGATGAGCGAAGCCTTACCCGCGGCTGCATCCATGGTTTGTGCAAACAGCTTGGCCGGCAGGTCCAGGTACACGCCACCGGGGCGGCCTGACACGGCAGAACGGATAGCGCGTGCAATGCCCACGCCGATGTCTTCGGCATTCAGGACACGAAAGGCGGCCTTGCACAGGGGCTTGGCAATGGCCAGTTGGTCCATCTCTTCATAGTCACCTTGTTGCAGGTCGACGATCTCGCGCTCAGAGGAGCCGCTGATGAGGATCATCGGGAAGCAGTTGGTGGTGGCGTTGGCCAGTGCGGTCAAACCGTTCAAAAAGCCGGGTGCAGACACCGTCAGGCAGATGCCGGGCTTTTGGGTCAGAAAACCCGCAGCGGCAGCGGCATTGCCGGCATGTTGCTCGTGGCGAAAGGAAATCACGCGCAGGCCTTCGGCTTGTGCCATGCGGGTCAGGTCGGTGATCGGGATACCGGGTAGACCGAAGATGGTGTCGATGCCATTGAGTTTGAGGGCATCGAGGACCAGATGAAAACCATCGGTCGTGTCTTGGGATTCTGTATGTGTCGTCATGTTGTGGTGTCTCTTCGTTGTGCTTTGTCAGTCAGGTGATCTGTACATTTAAGTGACCCTTGCGCGATAGGCTTTAGCCCGGCTTGGGTGATCAAACCAAAGCTTAGCCAGTACGCGGCGCAGCGGGGGTTATCATAGGTGTCAAGGATCAGGCGAGCCATTGACCACGGTCAATTTTCGATTATTCATATCCCACGCCGGGGCCTTGATCCCCTGTGCTTAAAACTAATTCAGCGATGACCACCCTGTCGGTACACCAACACCCTGAACGCAACGTCATTCGCGTTCAGCTCAAACAGAACAGTGTGCTCAAGGACATGAGCGAACAGGCGCATGCGGACCTGGAGTCGCTTTTGCTCGTGGTGGACTGCCTCAAGGGCGACAATTTGCTCCACCAAGGCGTGCATGAGATGGAGCAGTACTTCATTCTGGACGGTGTTCTCAAGCGCGTCGTAGCCAATCAACAAGCCAAAGAGATGATCCTGCGGTTCTCAGATGAACGCGACATGGAAACCAGCTACGCCGCTTGGTGCTTGAAAACGCCGACCCCCTACAGCATCGTGGCCGTGACCAAGGCGCGCGTGGCCAAATTGCCGATGCCGCAATGGATTGAGTTCATGGAGCGACACCCTGACGTTAAAAAGATTTTTGAGTTCAACGTCATGAATTTGATGAGCGAAATCATGGCCCACACCATTACCTTGCATTTGCTCGATGCCCCGGGTCGGGTGCACCGGTTCATGCGCAAACATGCCGAACTGTTTGAGCGACTGCCCAAAAAAGAACTGGCCGCTTATTTGAATTTGTCGGCTGAAACGCTCAGCCGACTCAAGCAGCGCGGCAAAATCTAAATCCAAAGCCCGATGAAAAAACCCCGCCTTGGCGGGGTTTTTCTTGAGCGAAGCGTTATCAGCCTTCGCCTGCAATCCGCTTGCGAATGATGGGGCGCAGGACATACAGCGCCATCACGGCAGCCACCATGTCAAAGGCAGCCGAGATGTAGTACGGCACTTCAAAGGAGCCTGCGTAAGCTGCCGCCACAGCGGCCGCACCCCAACCGGCCAGAATGGCAGCCAAGCCTTTGGCGGTGTACAAAATGCCGTAGTTACCCGAGGCGTTTTTCGGTCCAAACACGTCGCCGGTGATGGCCGAGAACAGTGCATAAATCTCACCCCAAGCCAGGAATACGAAGGGCATGAGGATCATGAAGGCCAGCGCATTACCCATGATTTGGGTCATGAGGAAAATCAGCACGCCTTCCAGCGCAAACGCAAAGGCCATGGTGTATTCACGGCCGAATCGGTCGGACACAGCGCCCCACATGATGCGGGCAAAAGCATTCATCACGCCAGCGAGCGTGGCGGTGAACGGCACGATGGCAATGCCCATGAAGGTGGCGTCAGCCACATTGAGGGACTTGGCAATCTGCGACATGTTGCCGGTGGTCATGAGGCCACCCGTGCACACCATCAGGAACATGGCGTACATGATGTAGAACTCTTTTTGAGACATCATTTGACCGGTGGTGAAGTCACGGCGGGTTTGAACCACCGCCTTGGGTTGAACCCAATTGGCCGGCAGCCAACCTTTGGGCGGATGCGACAGGATGAGCGCGCAAGCAATCGCGATCACGCCTTGGCCGATGCCCCACCAGGTCATCGCACCAGCCCAGCCCATAGACGTGATGGACGCGTTGATGGGAATAAGGGTAAGGGCTGAGCCGCCGCCGAAGCCGGCTGCGGTCAGGCCAGCGGCCAAGCCGCGCTTGTCCGGAAACCACTTCACCGCGTTGGCCACGGTGGCGATGTAAATGATGCCGGCACCAGTGCCGGCCAATACGCCGTAGCTGATGTACAGATGGAACAGCGAGGTGGCAAACAGGCCGCCACCCACCCAACCCAGGGTGATGAGCACTGCGCCGATGAGCATCAAATTACGGATGCCAAATTTGTCGATGAAGTAACCCGCCACAGGCACAGGCCAGGTTTCAAAGAGAATGAACAAGGTGTAGATCAGCGCGATGTCGGAGTACGGGACCCCGGCGAATTGCTGTTTCAGACCTGGTGTGAAGAGGGTGAAGGCGTATTGGAAGTTGGAGATCACGATCATCGCGATCACCCCCGCCGCTAATTGGAACCAGCGGTTGCCGGAAATGGGACCGAGCGTTTGTACCGCTAAGTCGGTTGACGCATTGGAGTTTGACATGTTGTTTCCTCGAATATTCAGTCTTGTTTTGCTCGGCGAGTCGTAAGTTACGCTGAGCCCCTGAAGATTGCAAGTCAATAAGCCCTGCGCCTTTCAGATGTCAAGATTGTTAAACTTCATGGGGCTTCATTCGCATGACCAAGGTCAATAATGACAAGATGATGCGTCATGGTTTTCCCTAGACAACAAATAAAATTACAAATTCAAACCCCGTCAACAACGCGAATGACTTCTGTAATTTTTAAGCGTTCAAGGACTTCAGGTCGTTTGATTTTGCAAATTCACCCGCACTCATTTTTTTGCCGCCCTCAGGTTTGAGTTTGAGGATTTCAATCATCCCGCCTTGGGCGTTGATGAAAATGGCGTCTTCTGTGATGCGCGTGATCTCTCCGGGCTTGCCGCTGACCGCGCCGAACGTGCGCGTCAGGTGCTTGCGGCAATCAAACACATGCACGCGGGTTTCAGCGAGTGTGGTCCAAGCGCCAGGGGCGGGGTTGCAAGCCCGGATCAGGTTGTAGACCTGATCGACATGGTTGGCCCAATTGATGTGTGACTCAGCCGCCTTGAACCAGCCTTCATAGCTGGCCTGGCTTTCGTCCTGCACCAACTCCTGGTGTTTGCCGGCGACCACCAGATCAGCGGCTTGCAGCATCGCTTGCACACCCAGCGGAAACAGGGCATTGAAATACACATCACCCAAAGTGTCGTGGGGCCCGATGGGGCAACGCTTTTGCAGGATGACCGGGCCCTCATCGAGACCGTCGGTGGGACGGAATATCGTCAGGCCGGTTTCCGAGTCGCCACGGGCAATCGGCCAGTTGATGGACGAGGGCCCTCGGTATTTGGGCAGCAGAGAAGGGTGGTATTGAATGGTGCCGTGCTTGGGGATGTTCACCAAGGTTTGGGGTGCGAACTGCAACACAAACGCCATCACCCCGATGTCAGCATTCAAGTCACGCATGGCCTGCTCGGCCTCGGCACTTTTGAGGGACGCAAACTGGAACACCTTCAAGCCCAAGGCATCGGCAGCAGCGCGAAGCGCATCGGGCTTTTCGCCGGGTTTTTCCGGCTTGCAAAAAACGCCTGCAACCTCGTCGCCACGTGCCAGAAAAGCTTCCAGCGTGGCCTTGCCAAAGTCCTGCTGTCCAATGAACGCAATTCTCATGGGTCCGGTTCCTACTTAACGGATCAAGAAATAAAGGGCGAGCATGTAAAGCACCACCGCAAATGCGCGCTTGAGGGGGCGGATGTCCATGCGGTGCGCCGTGCGGGCACCAAACGGTGCGGTGGTCATGCTCGCCAGCGAAATGAACAACAAGCCGGGTAAATACACGTAGCCCATGGCGCCTGCTGGCATTTCCGGCAGGTGTTGTCCTGCCAGGATGTAGCCCACGGTACCTGCCAAGGCGATGGGAAAACCCAAAGCGGAGGAGGTGGCCACGGCGTTGTGAATCTTCACGTTGCACCAGGTCATGAAGGGCACCGAGACAAACGCGCCGCCTGCACCGACCAGGGCTGACAACATGCCTATGACATTGCCCACGCCAAACATGCCCACGTTGCCAGGTAGCACACGGGTGGGTTTGGGTTTGCGATCTAAAAACATTTGCGTGGCCGAGAAAGCCACAAACAAGGAGAACAAAATGCTCAGCGCTTTGGAGGGCATGGCCACGGCAATTTGCGCGCCAATCAGTGAGCCCACCAAAATGCCGGGCGCCAGCACCCAGACCACCGGCCACATCACCGCGCCGCGTTTGTGGTGGGCTCGCACCGAAGAGATGGAGGTGAAGCAAATGGTGGCCAGAGACGTGGCGACTGCCATTTTGACCACGTAGTCGGCAGGGAAGCCTTTGGCGGTCAGGATGATGGTCATAAAGGGCACCATGATCATGCCGCCTCCGATACCCAGCAGGCCCGCCAAAAATCCGGCAATGGCCCCCATGAGGGCGAGTTCAGCAATGAGTTGAGGTTCGATGTTCATCATGGATAAGAGAGTTAAAGGTGTCTGCAAATGCCACCAGGCCGCATCCTGAACCGGGGTTCAGGTGGGCGAGGTCAGCGCGGGCGTCGGGTTCATCTGACGCGAGATGATCACACCTGCCAGGCAATGTTCCAAGCCCTGGCTCTAAGAGCATTGGTTCTAGGAATTTAAAGCCCGGTGGCTTTGCAGACGGGCCCATTGTAGGCGCTCAACAGGCCGCGTTTTCGGCCTGAAAAACATGCATCACAAGAGTTGACCGTCGCCGCCGAGAACTTGATCCAGTCGTTGGAGTAAGCCTTGCAATTGCGGGCTGTTGTGCCCGTTGTCCACAGGGCTGTCGGAGCGAGGTGTTGCCGCCGGGTCGGGGGTGGCGTCTTTTGCGTCGTGGTTTTCAAAGGCCAGGTTGAGTGCGGCCAGCACGGCAATGCGGTCACGGGCTTTGACTTTACCGGCATCGCGAATCTTGCACATGGCCGTGTCCACACGCTCAACCGCATCCAAGAGGCGTGACTCGCCGCCTTCGGGGCAACCCAAAAGGTAGCTTTGTCCCATGATTTGAACTTCGAGCTGTTTCATGAAGCATCCTTGCTCGGCGCTGCGCCAGAGCTTTCAGTGAGCCGCTCTAAGAGCGAGTCCACCCGTGCCCGCGCTGCACCCAGACGCGACTTGAGCGAGTCCCGCTCAGCGGCCAGTCCTTGAACTTGTTGTTCGAGCAAGGCATTGGTGCGAAGCAATTCTTCATGGCGAAGCAACAGGCGTTCAACACGCTCTGTGATTTGCTCGATTTGTTCAGGTGTGGCCATAGGACGATGGTGCCAAGGATAACTATTGTAGGGTTAGTGAAAGGCTTTACCGTAAAATTGCGTCTGTTGGTGCTCGCAGTGTGGTTCACACGCTGCAGTTCAACGGGAAGCAGGAGGTTGGCCCCAGGCCTTCTAACCTGCGCTGCCCCCGCAACGGTAAGTGGACGGATCGCAAGGTCCCGCTTTCATCATGAAGTCACTGGGTGTGTGAATCAAACACCTGGGAAGGCGATGAAGGTTGTTTCCATCAGCCCGGATACCGGCCAAACAGGTGGCGTTGTGCTTGCATCACGCCGTGACGCCCATGCGCTGTCGGGGAAGACGGCGAGGGCTTATCTGTGGTTGTTTCCTATGAACTTGGTTTACCGATCTGTACGCTGGCCTGTGCAGGGATTTGTTTTTTCCACGTGGTGCTTGATGGGCTTGCCGGCGCATTCGCAAACGACTGCGATGCACGAGGTCGTGGTCACCGCCTCTCGCTTTGAAGAGTACCGCGTCAACGCGCCCATGGCTGTGCAGGTCTTGACCCAGGAAGACTTGGCCAATTCAGGGGTGTCCTCCGTTCCCGATGCCCTGCGCATGCTGGCGGGTATCAATGTCCGTAGCAATGCAACGGGGCAACTGGATTTGAATGCGGTGGTGGACCTGGGCGGGTTTGGTGTGACCGCTACGCAAAACACCTTGATTCTGGTGGACGGTCGCCCGCTCAACCCCATCGACTCGTCGGAAATCGCCTGGGGCGGTGTCAACCTGTCGTCGATTGAGCGGATCGAAATCGCCACCGGCGGCGCGGCGGTGCAGTACGGCGCCGGCGCCACCGGGGGGGTGATCAACATCATCACGCGCCAGGCCCAAAAAGATGCGAGCACCGTTCAATTCAGTGCCGGCTCATTCGGCACGGCGCAGGTCAATTTGCAACTGGAGCGGCAAGCGGGCGATGTGAGCCTGGGGCTCCATGCCGGCGCCATGAAAACCGATGGCTGGCGTGAGAACAGCCAGGCGCAAGCGCAAAACCTTCTGGGGCGCTACAAAAAAGTGCTCGATGCGCACAGCTATGTGTTTGCAGAGCTGGGCGCTTCGCAACAGAACAACGGCTTCCCCGGCGGGGTCTTGAGCCCGGTAGGCGAGGGTGATCAACGTGCGGTGAAATTCAACAATGTCGGATCCAACAACTCGGTGACCCAAAACGTCTTACGGGTCGGCGGCTTCACGGCGCTGAGCGATTTGAGTTCCCTGGACATCGATTTGTCGTTCACCAAAAAAAGCAGTGACTTCAAGCAGCCTTACTACGACACCGCCGATTCCTTTGGCTCTTTTTATGGTGTGGGCTATGTGACCGGGCCAGGACGATCCACCTTGGAGGCAGATGGAATCACCTTTTCCCCCAAATTCAAAACGCTGTTGGCCTCGGGCGGCAGTGTCGTGGCGGGCTACGACTTCGCCAAAGCCAGCCAGTCCGGGGCGGCCTTGTTCGGGTCTGCTGCCCAACAAGTCATTCTGGACAATCAAGTGCCTTACGGCTACATGGGTCAGATCGTGACCGATGTGCAGTCGGTTCAGTTATTGAGTCACGCCCTGTATGCCTTGGGGCGACTGCCGGTCAGTGCGACCACCGAGCTCAGTGCGGGCTGGCGTCGCCAGGCACAAAATTTTGACAGCGCTGACACCAACAAATCCAGCGGTTTTCAGGCTATTCAGGGCCAGTACAGTGCCAATGCGTACGAGGGGGCGATCAACTTCAAACCGGCGTCCGATCTCAGGTACTTCGTGCGTTTGAACCAGTCGTTCCGATTTGCCAATACCGATGAGTATTGGGGCTTCGATCCCAATACCGGCGCGCGTGTTTTCTCAGGCGAGCTCAAGCCCCAGTCCACCCGCGCGTACGAACTCGGCTATGAGCAAAGCCTGGGCCCGCAAAGCTGGATGGTGGTGGCAGGGCAATCGATCACCCAAGATGAGATCCGCTACAACCCGAATTTCTACAGGAACTCCAATTTGGCGGACGATGTGTTGCGCGCCAATCTGACTGCCAATTACACCTTCGCGTTCAAGGGCGGCGGTCGATTGATGTTGGCGGGGCGTTTTCAGCGTGCTGAATTCCTGAATGGCGACTATGCCGGTCAAGCCTTGGGTTTGGTGCCTCATGCTATCTACACCGCGTCTTGGTTGCAGCCCCTGGATGCCCGCAACAAGCTGGGCCTGAGCCTGATGCATGTCTCCAGCCAGAGTTACGACATTGCGCCTGAATCTGCGGCGGGTAAAGAGCAGATGCCGGCCTACACCACGGCCGATCTGTTCTGGCGTTTCACGCAAGGACGGCTCGATGCCAAAGTCACCGTGAAAAACATCACCGGGTCTGTGTACAGCAATTACGGTGGCTATGGTGGGGTCCAACTGCCGGGTGCTAACTTGGCCTCGAGCTACTACTACTTTCCCTCCGATCCGCGCGCCATTCATGTCGGTTTGACCTACAGCTTCTGAAACGAGCGCCCATGAACCTCTCGCCCCAACGCATTGTTTGCCTCACCGAGGAAACGACCGAGTGGTTGTACCTGCTGGGGGAACAAGCGCGCATTGTGGGCATATCGGGCTTCACGGTGCGTCCCGCCCGGGCCCGTCAGGAGAAACCGCGGGTCAGTGCATTTTTGAGCGCCAAGCTCGACAAAATTTTGGCGCTCGAGCCCGACTGCGTCTTCGGGTTTTCTGACTTGCAGGCTGACATTGCCAGCGCCTTGATTCGTCAGGGCGTTCAGGTCACGGTCTTCAACCAGCGCAGCGTGGCGGGCATATTGGCCATGATGTACCAGGTCGCGGCCATGGTGGGTCAGGCCGAACAGGGACTGGCCAGGATTGCCATGATCGAGCAGCAACTCGAAGCCATCAAACGCCAGGCCGCCAGTCTGCCGCGTCGCCCGCGTGTTTATTTTGAAGAGTGGGACGAGCCGCACATCAGCGCGATTCAGTGGGTCTCGGAGTTGGTGGGTGTGGCGGGGGGCGATGATGTATTCCCCGAATTGGCCCGCGAGTCCTTGGGCAAAAACCGCATCATTGCCGACGGTGCCGAGATTGTTCGGCGTGCACCCGACATCGTCATCGGCTCCTGGTGCGGCAAGAAATTCCGCCCCGAAAAAGTCGCCGCCCGCGCCGGCTGGGAAGAGGTGCCCGCGGTTCGCCACCAGCAGCTGTTCGAGGTGAAGTCACCCGACATTCTGCAGCCCGGCCCCGCCGCACTGACCGATGGTGTGGCGGCCTTGCACCGCATCATCATGGCTTGGGGAGAAACCCATGGCGGCTAAGAGCATCTCGCTGATGCGTGCACTCAGAGCGGCGACCTGGTTGCTGCTGGCCGTCTGTGTCGGGCAAGCAGCGCATGCCGACATCCGCGTTCAGGACGACCGCGGCATCACCCAAGTGTGGCCAGTGCCGCCCCAGCGCATCGTGAGTCTGCTGCCTTCTTTTTCAGAGACCGTGTGCGCCTTGGGAGAATGCCAGCGCTTGGTGGGCGTGGACCGCTACTCGACCTTTCCGAAGCAGCTCCAGGCCTTGCCCCAGGTGGGGGGCGGATTGGATCCCAACCTCGAGGCTGTGGTGGCCCTCAAGCCCGATGTGGTGTTGATGTCCACCGCCACCAAAGCCGCGCAGCGACTGGAAGCTTTGGGTATCCAAGTGGTGGCGCTCAACACCCAGCAGCATGCGGATGTGCAACGACTGTTGGCAGTGATGGCCCGTTTATTGGGCTTGGAATCGCAGGGGACGGACGCGCAGCCCACGGGAGCGGTCAGCCAGCGTTATTGGCAGCAAGTGCAGGCTGGCGTGAAGGCGGCGGCGAGCCTGCCGGCCCGCCCGATCAAGGTGTACTTTGAAGTGAGCAGCGGGCCGTATGCGGCCAGCGCCTCGTCGTTCATCGGTGAGACCTTGACGCTGCTGGGCGTGGGCAATGTGGTGCCTGCCACGATGGGGCCTTTTCCCAAAATCAACCCCGAGCTGGTGGTGCGTGCCGATCCGGATGTGATCATGCTCAGTGAAAGCCGTCTGGCACAACTTCAGCAGCGCCCGGGCTGGTCGCAACTGCGCGCCATGCGGCATCAACAGGTCTGTGTTTTCACAAATGCGCAAGCCGACATGATGGTCCGACCCGGACCACGGTTGGCTGAGGCCGCGCAAAGTATGGCCCAGTGCCTCAAGGGGGTTTTGAAATGAGCCTGCGCCCCGTTGGGTTGGGATGGTTGTTAGCAGGCCTGGCTGTGCTCGGGCTCTTGCTCGGCGCCGCACTGGGCAGCACCGGCTGGGAGCAGCTCAGCTTGAACGACCCGCTGTCCTGGCAAATCGTCTGGAACATCCGCGTGCCCCGCACGCTGGGCGCCTGGCTGGCCGGAGCCTTGCTTGGCTTGGCCGGCGCGGTGGCCCAGGGTTTGTTTCGCAACCCGCTGGCCGATCCCTACCTCCTGGGCAGTGCGTCGGGCTCGTCGTTAGGTCTGGCGCTGGCCTTGTGGTTGGCCAATGTGCTGCCCGCCACCGGCGTGGTGTGGCGCGCGCTGGGCC
>CANGMW010000013.1 GCA_947454695.1 Comamonadaceae bacterium
AACTCGCGCAGTGCGGCCGGCTCATCAAAGGCTATGGCAGCACCAATGAGCGCGGCAAAGACAACCTGCTGCACATCCTTCACCACTTAGCGAGCGGCGGCAGCTTTGCGTCGCTTGCTGCACGCGTAGACGCCGTGGCCGCCGCACGCACCGCAGCACTGGCCGATGATGCAGGCAGTGCCTTAGACAGTACCTTGCGCCAACACGGTGCGCCGGCGCGTGAGATCAAGGCTCAACCCATTCGCTGGGTGCGTCGCCAACCGGCGGCTCGCAAGGCAGAATAGACCTTTTCGTTTTCAACCACCCCAAAGAGGAGACTATGCGTAATTCCAACTCAACGACTTTCACGTCGCGCCTGCTGGCCAGCACCGCCGCGGTCGCCAGCGCCTTGCTGCTGAGCGCCACGCCGGCGGCGGCGCAAGACAAGCCTGTGCAACTCAAGCTCTCGAGCTGGGTGCCCGCACAGCACGCCTTGAACCCCGCGCTCAAAGCCTGGGGCGATGACCTGGCCAAAGCCTCGGGTGGCTCCATCACCACGATTCTGTTTCCCTCCGAGCAGCTGGGCAAAGCGTTTGACCACTACGACATGGCGCGAGACGGCATTGCCGATGTGGCCTATGTGAACCCGGGCTACCAGCCGGGCCGCTTCCCCATCTTCGCCGCTTCCTCCCTGCCCTTCATGATTGCCGACGGCAAAGGCGGCTCCGCAGCCGTGGACGCCTGGTACCGCGCCTATGCCGAAAAAGAAATGAAGGACGTGAAGTTCTGTTTCGCCTTCGTGCACGATCCCGGAACCTTCCACTCGCGCAAGAAAATCACCTTGCCCACCGACATCAAGGGCATGAAAATCCGCCCGGCCACCAGCACGATCGGCCAGATGGTCACCCTGCTGGGCGGCACCAATGTGCAGGCGTCCGCACCCGAGTCGCGTGACATGCTCGAGCGCGGTGTGGCCGACGCCATCACCTTCCCCTGGGGCTCGACCATGCTGTTTGGCATCGACAAGGTGGTGAAGTACCACATGGATGTGCCGCTGTACGTCACGCCCTTTGTCTGGGTGATGAACAAGGACAAGTACAACAGCCTGTCAGCCGGTCAGAAAAAAGCGGTGGACGACCACTGCACCACCGAGTGGGCCGAAAAAGTGGCCAGCGCCTGGGCTGACTTCGAGTTCGCCGGTCGCGCCAAGATCGCTGCACTGCCGGGCCACGAGGTCTACAAGTTGAGCGACTCGGAACTCTCGGCCTGGAAAAAAGCCGTGACCCCCGCCGAAGAGCAGTGGGCTGCTGGCGTGAAGGGCCAGGACCCCAAGCCGGTGATGGACTCGCTCAAGAAAAATCTGGCCAAGTACAAGGCCGCGCTGTAAGACAGCCCCGGTGGGTGCACGCGACGCGGGTGCCCACCGATTTCATTTCGTGACAGGAGAACAGGGTGAAGCGTAATCTGATGGATCGTGCGATTGACACGATCGAATGGCTGGCAGCCATTTTTGTGGGCCTGGTGGCGCTGGATATTTTTATCTCGGTGCTGCTGCGCAAATTTTTCGACACGTCCATCCCCGACAGCTACGACTTCGGTCGCATGCTGCTGGGCATTCTGATTTTCTGGGGCATCGCCGCCACCAGCTACCGGGGCACCCACATCACGGTGGACCTGGTCTGGGGGCAGGCCGGTCCGCGCATGAAGCGTGTGATCGACATCTTTGCCACGCTGGTGCTGCTGTTTGTGGTCACCATGCAAACCATCATGCTGTTTGACAAGGTGCGACTCACCTATGTCGACCATGTGCTCACCTATGACCTGAACTTGCCGACCTGGCCTTTCTTTGCGATTGCATGGATGGGCGACGTCTGCGCCGTGCTGCTCATTGCGATTCGCACTTACCGGCTGATTTTCCAGCCCGAGCTGGTCCAAGACCATCCCGAACAACACACCAGCGAATAAGGACTAGCCGTGAGTACTGATGCCGTTGCCTTGATTGGCTTTATTGTTTTGTTTGTGTTGATGCTCTTGCGCGTGCCGGTGGGCATGGCCATGGGCCTGGTCGGCGTGACCGGCTACAGCTACATCGTGGGCGTGGGCCCGGCCTTGAAGCTGGTGGGCCAGACCTCCATGCGCACCGTGACCGACTACACCTTCGGGGTGATCCCGATGTTCATGCTGATGGGTGCGTTTGTGTCCATCTCCGGCGTGAGCAAAGAGTTGTTCCGTGCGGCCAATGCCTTTGTCGGCCACCTGCGCGGTGGCTTGGGTGTGGCCACGGTGGTCGCCTGCGGCGGCTTTGCTGCCATTTGCGGCTCCTCGGTCGCCACCGCCGCTACCTTTGCCGGTGTGGCCTATCCGGAGATGCGCCGCTACGGTTACCCCCAATCCTTCTCTACCGGCGTGATCGCCGCGGGCGGTACCTTGGGCGCGATGCTGCCACCCTCCACCGTGTTGGCGGTCTACGCCATCCTGACGCAGCAAGACATCGGCAAGCTCTTCATGGCCGGTGTGCTGCCGGGCTTGCTGGCCATCAGCATGTATGTGCTGACCATTGTGCTCATCGTCACCATCAAACCGGACTTGTTGCCCGCGGGCAAAGCGCAGCCCTGGAGCGAGCGCTTGGACGGTCTGAAAGATGTGTGGGCGCCCCTGTTCTTGTTTGTGTTTGTGATCGGCGGTCTGTACGGCGGCTTCTTCACTCCGACCGAAGCCGGCGGTGTGGGTGCCAGCGGCGCCTTCTTGCTCGGCGTGGCCCGGGGCAAACTCAACCGCGCCCAAATCCGCGAAGCGCTGCTGCAAGCTACCCGCACGTCAGCCGCCGTGTTCACGGTGTTGATCGGTGCGCTCTTGTTCGGCTACTTCCTCACCATCACGCAGACGCCGCAAAAACTCACCGAGTTCATGACGAGTCTGGGCGTGGGTCGCTACGGCGTGCTGGCCCTCATCATGGTGATGTACCTGGTGCTGGGCTGCCTGATGGACGCCATGGCCATGATCATCCTGACCGTGCCCATCATCTTCCCGGTGATTGTGCAAATGGGCTTTGATCCGATCTGGTTTGGCATCATCATCGTGATGACGGTGGAGTTGGGGCTGATTCACCCGCCGGTGGGCATGAACGTATTCGTGATCAAGAGCGTGGTCAAGGACGTGAGCTTCACCACCATCTTCAAAGGCGTACTGCCTTTTGTGGCCACCGATTTGATCCGCCTGGTGATCCTGATCGCGTTCCCGATCATCGCGCTGTGGCTGCCTAACCGCATGGGTTAAGGCATCGACTGAAGCTTCACTTTAAAAAAGCCCGGCTGAATGGCCGGGCTTTTTTTTGCTCACACGCCAGCGAGCGAGCGCAAGCCGGTGGGGTCGAGCAACTTGAGTACGCGGCCGGTACCACTGATCAGACTTTGCTCGCGCAAGTGGCGCAGCACACGCGAGAGGGTCTCCGGTGCAATGCCGAGCTGCGCTGCAATCAGGCGCTTGCGCTGCTCCAGCAGCACGGACTGGCCGCCTTTGTCGCTTGTCTGCGCATGGCGCAACAGCCACTCCGCACAACGCGCTTCGGCATCTTTGGCTAAACGGCTCACCGCCAGCTCGGTTTGTTGCCGGTGCGCCCTGGCCACGTCTTGCAAGACGGTGCGTGCGGCCAATGGCATGCTGTCTAAGGCGGCACGAAATTGGGCCAGCGCAATACGGCGCACATGGACCGGGGTCTGGGCCATGCCGTCGACCACGCTGGGCAAATCGAGCACGGCAGAGGTCGCCTCCAGCCAGATCGGCCCCTGGATACCGCCGAGCTGGTGCTCAATGCCCTGCGCCCCCAACACCCCTAATTCCACCCGGCCGGACTCGACATAGGTCACAAAGGGCGGCGTTGCCCCCCGCGTGAGCATCACCGACCCCGCAGGCAAGGTGAGGCTTTCAGCGCCAAAGTCCATGAGTCCGGTCAATTCCATGAGAGCGACTGTGCCGCGACCGCCGCCTGGCGACCTTGAGCAATATCAAACTTAGCGCATGAAAGGCCGATTTGCGCGGGGCCAGCAGGAACACAGGGCCCTGACCGGGGCCTGGGCCCCATGGGAGGGGGCAGTGGGAGGGGCTCAGAGCACCAGGATCGCCCGGAAATCGTTCACATTGGTGTGGGTGGGTCCGGTGATCACCAAATCGCCCAAGGGTTCAAAGAAGCCATAGGCGTCATGGCGGTCCAAGAAGTCCGCCACCTTCATGCCCTGAGCAGCCGCACGCGCCAGGGTGTCGGGTGAAACCCAGGCGCCGGCGTTGTCTTGCACACCGTCAATGCCGTCGGTATCAGCGGCCAGTGCCCACACGCCCGGCTGCCCTTGCAAGGCCTGCACCAGCCCCATGCAGAACTCACCGGCCCGACCGCCACGGCCGGGTTTGTGCTCGTGGGAGACCGGGGGCAAGGTGACGGTGGTTTCGCCACCGCTCAAAATCACACATGGCTTGGCAAAGGGCTGGCCGCGTTGTGCTACAGCCCGGGCCAGCGCCGCATGGACCTTGCCCACTTCGCGGGATTCGCCTTCCATCTCGTCGCTCAAAATCCAGGCCGATAAGCCCGCCGCTTGCGCAACCTCGGCTGCGGCTTGCAGCGACTGCTGGGGCGTGGCAATCATGTGCACCTCGTGCCCTTTGAAGCTGACATCACCCGGCTTGGGTGTTTCCAGCGCACCGGCCATCAGCATGGCGTGCACATCGGGGGGCAATTGAATGTGGTAGCGACTCAAAATGGCCAGCGCATCCGCGCAGGTGCTGGCGTCGGGCACCGTGGGGCCGCTGGCAATGACCGACGGATCGTCACCGGGCACATCGCTGATGGAGAGCGTCACCACGCGCGCAGGCGCACACGCGGCTGCCAAACGCGCGCCCTTGATGCGTGAGAGGTGTTTGCGTACGCAATTCATCTCGGAGATGGTGGCACCGCTGGAGAGCAGCGCTTTGTTGATCTGCTGCTTTTGTGCCAGCGACAGCCCCTGGGCCGGCAAGGTCAGCAAGGCCGAGCCGCCCCCGGAGATCAGGCACAGCACCAGGTCATCGGCCGTCAAGCCCTTGACCAGGGACAAAATGCGCTGCGACGCGGCCAAACCGGCCTCATCGGGCACCGGGTGCGCCGCCTCCAACACCTCAATGCGAGCGGGCAAGCCCGCCGGTCGCGGGGGCGTGTGGTGGTAGCGCGTGACCACCACGCCGGTTAAGGGCGCCTGGGCCGGCCAGTGCGCTTCAATCGCTTGGGCCATGGAGCCTGCGGCTTTACCAGCGCCAATGACCACCGTGCGCCCCTTGGGGGGCTTAGGCAGGTGAGCGGCGGTGTTGTGCAAAGGCATGGCGCGGCGCACCGCGGCTTCAAACAGGTGCATCAGAAACGCGCGGGGCTGTTGGCGGGGATCAGGACTGGACATGGTGGCGGGCCTCCTGTGCAGATTGTGCCGTGCTCACAGACGTCTGTCGCCAAGACACGCCAGAATTTCTGAGAAACGGACTAAACTGCCGCACAGTCTGCCGCACAGTCACCCCTGTCCACCCACCCCTAGCCAAGGCCTTGCCATGAACACTTTTCGCTTGACCCAAAGAACGGCCGCCGCCCTGTGCACCTGGCTGCTGTGTGGCCTGAGTCTGGCGCAAGGCTTCCCCAACAAAGCCGTGACGCTGGTCGTGCCCAATCCGCCGGGCGGTTTTGTGGACGCGTCCGCGCGCTTGCTAAGCGACCCCCTCTCGCGGGTGCTGAGCCAGTCGGTGGTGGTTGACAACAAAGGCGGCGGCAGCGGCAACGTGGCTTATGCGCAGGTGGCGCGCGCCAACCCGGACGGCTACACCCTGCTCACCTCTTACTCGGCCTACCATGTGGGCAACCCCGCGCTCAGTCCCAAACTGCCGTGGTCGCAAAAAGAACTGGCCCCAGTGGCGCTGATCACGGTGGCCACCAACGTCATCGCCGTGCACCCTTCAGTGCCGGCCAACACGCTCTCTGAATTCATCGGCTACCTCAAAGCCAACCCGGGCAAGCTGAGCTACGCCTCGCAAGGCAACGGCTCGCTCTCGCACATCGGCACCGAGATGTTCAAGATGCAAACCCACACGAGCATGGTGCACATCCCCTACCGCGGCTCCGGGCCTGCGGTGCAAGACGTGCTCTCGGGCCAGGTGCAGGTGTTCATCACCACACCGCCCTCGGTGATGGGGCACATTCAGGCCGGCAAACTTAAAGGCTTGGCAGTGGCAGGCAAAACACGCCACCCCGGCTTGCCCAGCGTGCCCACCACAGCCGAGGCGGGCTTGAAAGGCTTTGAGCTCGAAGCCTGGGTCGGCATCTTCGCGCCGGCCGGCACACCGCCGGATGTGGTGAACAAGCTCAGCGCAAGCATCAAACAAGCCATGGACATGCCGGAGACCAAAACACGCGCCAATGCCGCAGGCATCGAGATCCGCTACCTGCCACCCGACGCGCTGGACGCCTTGGTGAAACAAGAAACCGAGTTCTGGGCCAAAACCATCAAGGCCGCGGGCATCACCGCCGACTGAACATGCACACGCGCACCACCGCCCTTCAAGGGCCAACCCGCCAGCACCGGACGATCACGGCCTTGCTGTGTTGGGTGGCTGTGTCTTTGGGGCTGATCGCACTGCTGAGTGCCTGTGCACCCGCGCCGGTGGAGAACCAAAGTAACGCCAAGCCCGCATCTGGTCGTGCCGCGCCCGGCCAAGTGTCACAAGCCAAAACGCCGCAAGCCTACCGGCAAGACGCCGCGGCGCACCTGTACAACAAAAACCAAAGCCGCATTTACCAAGGCGTGCTGCCGGCGTTTTTGTATGCGGTGGCCGTCACGCAAGTGCAGCTCGATGCGCGCGGGCAAGTGGTCGCCATCCACTGGTTGCGCGCGCCCGCACACGCCCCTGAAGTGGTGCAAGAGATCGAGCGCACCCTGCGGCTGGCCGCACCGTTTCCGGCGCCGGTGAACATGGGCCACGCCGAGTACATCGAGACGTGGTTGTGGGACGCCAGCGGGCGTTTTCAGTTGCACAGCCTCACCGAAGGCCAGTCCTGGGACGTGGCCATTCAGCAGGCGCGCTGACTTTAGAAGGTAGAATCGGCGCCACAGGAAGCGTGGCAGAGTGGTCGATTGCACCGGTCTTGAAAACCGGCAACGGGCAACCGTTCGTGAGTTCGAATCTCACCGCTTCCGCCAACGACCCCGACCGCAACTGCCGACAGCTCGTCCAAGCAGATCAGGGGCAGCCCCCCGACCCCACCCCCGCCACTCACAAACTCAAGGTCAAGCGCATCATCAAGCGTGTGGGCGACACGGTCGATGCGGAGAGTTGCTGTGTGGCCATCACTTCCACGCCGAGCTGGTCGCGGAACTTGGCTTGCACACCCAAACCCGTCGAACTCAAGGTGTGGGGCGCTTGCGTGAGCGCATCCATGGTTTGGCCCCAATCTACAAAGGCATAGGCTTCCGCGGTTTCCCAGGCGAAGTCTTTCAAGCTGCGGCGGATTTCCCATTGCGTGGACAAGCCGTGGTCGCCGTTGGCTGCGCCCAGGTCAAAGCCGCGCACCGTGTCGTAGCCGCCCAGGTAAAACAAATCCAAGGTGCTCAATTTGCCCTCGGGCTTGAACCGTCCTGTGCCGCCGGTTCTGAAGAACCAAGTACCGGAGGCCTCCAGCGCGCTGCGCCAGATACCGGTGAATTCGAGGTAACTGTAGGTGCTCGTCTCAGAACCCAAGCTGTAGTTGGTGCGCAAATAACCACGCTGGTTGGGCGCGTCGTAGTACCAGGTGCCCAGCAAAGACAGGGTGCTGGCTTCACGGTCCAGCAGGGGCGTGTCGTCAACCAAAGTTTTAGACCGGTTTTTGCCGGCACTCAAGGCCGTGACCATGACCAGCGGCTCATCGAGCACCCAGGTCCGGCTCACGTCTACGCTCAGGGAAGACGACTCGCCCTTGATGTTCAGGTCGGAGCCGCTGCCTGCCACTTTGGTGGCCGATCGGGCCGAGGAGCCGCTCAAGCCCGTGCGCCAGCCGTCGGTGCCCACGGGAAAAGACATGGCCCCGCTGAGCGTGCTGCCGATGTCGGTGCTGACAGTGGACAAGTCCAAGCGACCACCGTAAGCGGTGAGCGGGATCACACGCAGGCCCACGCCCAATTGACTCAGCGACGCGGGACGGCTTGCGGTGGAGGTGTCGTAAAAGCCCCAGCCTTGCACTTGCTTGGTCTTGGCGACTTCCACGCTCAAATCGGTTTGGCCAAATTGCGGGCCCGCCACCATCTCGGCGGTGGCCGAGTAGTCACTGGCGTAATTGAAACGCACCAGCCGTTGACGCAAGTCTTCTTGCTTGAGCACGGTATTGGCTTGCAGCTCAAACCAGCGCTTGACCCAATCGGCATTGGCCGCGTCCGCGTTGGGCACCTTGACTTCACCGAACCGGCCCTCGACCAACAAAATACGCATCACACCGGTTTTTAAATCCTGCTGCGGCAAAACGGGCACGCCCGTCAAAATGCCTTTGCCTTGGTAGAGCTTGCTCACGTCATCGAGCAAGTGCTGAATGTCGGTAGCGCTGAGTTGGCGGCCCACATATGGCTTGGCAACGGCTTGCAAGTCTGCAGCGCTCAGCAATTCGGATTTAGAAAACTGGATTTCAGAAATCAGCACCACCGCTGCTGAAGCCGGGCTGGCGGGCGCGGGCGCTGTCGCTTTGGGTTCCGGCATCACCGGCGAGCTGGGGGCGGCCTGCTCAATGCGTTTGAGGTGGTCTTGCCGCATCACGCCCGCCGGGTCCACATTGCCGATGTTTTGTGCCGACACCGTGGCAGCGAAAAAGCCCAGCCAAGCGCAGAGGATGACTAAACGAAACCGGTTCATTCGAACCCTTATTGAGGTGGGATACGGTCGAAAAAGAGCACCACGGTGATGCGCTTGTCATCGGTTTCACCGGTGGCTGTCCACTTGGGCGCAAAGCTGATGAGGTCATCGCTGCGGCGCACCCGGTTCAGGTTGGCCGCCGTGCCGTCGTTGCCGTCCACCGCCGTGGCTAAGCGGCGCGCTGCCGTGATGGGCACATTGGTCAAGACCATCGCGTTGAAGCGAGATTCGGTGTTGCTCTCTGAGGCATTGATATCAAAGGTACCCAAAAACGCAAAGCCGCCCATGGCGTGAATGGCCGATTTGCGGTTGGGCTCGCCGGTCGGGGTTTGCCCGCCGCGCTTGAGCTCATTGAACGGCACATTGAGCTTGTCAAACGGCGCAAAGGTCAAGGCAGGACACACCATGCCCAGCGAATAAGTGGCCGACGCATCCGCGGCCGGCGTCAAGCTCGATGGCACCGCATAGTCATACGTGTCACCGTCCAGCTCGGTGGTGTTGATGAACACATGGTCCATCAGGCCGTCGCGGTTGCAGTCCCCTGGCCAGCGCCCGGTCGCGGTTCGGTGTGCTTGGAGATTACTTTGCAACAGGCGCACGCCCGTCACAAACTGGCTTTGCTTGTACTGCTCCATCAGCTCTTGGGATTTAAAGCCAATGGCAACCATGACCCCGACCAAGGCCAGGACCACCGCGAACTCCACCAGGCTAAATCCCCGGAGCCGGACGCTCTTGCGCGCGAACGACGAACTCAAGCCGTTCATCACTTGTCCTTTTGCACGCGGTTTAGTACCCAGACCCGCTGACCCGCCAGGTCTTGCCGATTCACACTCAGCTCCATGAATCGGTTGTAGGCGGTTTTAGCGTCGGCTTTGTGACCCAAGGCATCGTGTGAATGGCCCAGGTTGAGCCAGAGTTCAGGCGAGTTGGGCAGGCTGATCAATGCCTTGTCCAGCACCTGAATGGCGCGGGTATGTTCGCCACGTTCTTGCAAGGCCACCGACAGGTACAGGGCCGACATCGCATGGGTTGGGTTCAGGTCTTGCGCCTTGGACAACGCCACAATCGCCTGATCCCATCGGTTCAGGCCCATGAGTGCCACGCCCGTGAGGTAGCGCGTGCGCCAGTTGTCACCAATGTACTTTTCCAGCTTGCCTACTGATTCCAGCGCTGCTTGATGGTCACCGCGCGCCAGACTTCGCTCAATCATCTGGTAGTCCACGTCAATCGCTTTAGCTGCCGCAGAAGCCTGTCCGGTGGTGGAGAGCCGGTCCGTATCGGTGCGGCTCAGTTGCGGTGGCTCTGCGTCGGTTTTGCTGTTCGTCACCGGTTTACGGACCAGCTCTGGTTCATCCTCAGCTGCGTTGACGCCGGGAGCCGCGGCGGCAACCATCGGCTTGGCCACAGGGGATGCAGCGGGTGCCGCAGCGGGCGCAGCGACTTTGGGAGCTGCCAGCTGGGGCGCGGCGGCGACCACCAACGGCCTGGGTGCGGCGGGGGCGGGTGAGGCGAGGGCTGGCACAGGGGCAGTCACCGACGCAGCGGCGGGTGCAGGCAAGGGTGGTTTCAATGGCGCCACGGGCTGCGCTGCCAAAGGCATTGGCGCGGACTGCGGTGAAACGGGTTTGGCCGGGGCAGCGCTGACAGGGGCGGTATTGGAAACTGCGGTAGTGGGCACTGCTGCATTGGGTGCCACGGCGTTGGACGCTGCTGGTGGCGCTTGCATCGGGTTGACGGGGGCGCTTGCCACCGTGATCGGCAAAGAAGTCGCCCCGTTTCGCACCGGCACAGGGGCTGTCGCAGGTGCTAAGCCGGGTGCAGCCACTGGTGCGCCGGGATCGCTGCTGGCTTGCTCCTGTGTGGCCACGTGATTGGTGCGCGAGAACAACATGCCCACCGAGGGGATCGACGCACGCCAGCGACTCACGTCTTGCGTACCCACTGGCAAGAAACCCAGCATCATGAGCCAAGTGCCCGCACAGGCCAAACTCAAGAGCACCACCGCAATCGTTAACCCGCGGCGAGACTCTTTGACTTGACCCCGGCTGTCCAACATGATGCCGGGCATGATGCCGCGCACGCCAGCATCGCCTTTGCGGTCTAGCCGTTCTTTTTCAATTTGCCTCAGGGCTTGCTCAAGCGCACTCATGTCCAGACTTTCGAGAATTCGGCGCAAGCTTGTCGTGCCAGGGACCAGGTAACCCGTGGTTTGCCATTGGCATAGGCCAGGAGCAAGGCTTTTTCGCAGGCGTAGTTGATGCGCCGGGGTACACCCCGTGTGCGCCGGTGCAGGTACCACAAGGCCATGGCTGTGAACTCAAAACGTCCGTCGCGGTGCGTGAGGCGAATGCGGTGACGGATGTAGTCATCACTTTGCTCACGGCTCATGGGTTCGAGCTTTAACCACACGCCAATGCGCTCACGCAAGGGACGCATGGCGCGCAGCATCAAGGTGCGCTCCAGCTCGGGTTGCCCCACCAGCACCAAGCTGATTAATTTTTGATGTTCGGTTTCCAGGTTGGAGAGCAAGCGCAACATCTCCAAAGACTCGGGGTGCAGGCGATGGGCCTCGTCCACAATCACCGCAAAGCGGCGGCCTTTGGCCGTGCCTTTCAAAACCAGGTCCAGCAAGGACGCGTGCATTTTGGCGTGCGTCATTTCAGCCGGTGCGGGTGAGCCGCTGAATTCGTTGTAGATATCCCGCAGTAATTCCTGATGCTCGAGCAGCGGGTTGAGCAAATACGCCACCTTCACTTCGGGTGGCAAATTACGCAAGATGGTGCGAATGACCAGCGTTTTACCCAAACCAATTTCACCCGTCATCACCGCCAGCACACCGTTTGCGCAGGCGTAGTTGATCTGGTTGTAGGCCGCTACGTGTTGGCTGCCCGGGAAAAAGAGTGCGGTGTAGGGCGTGATCGAGAAAGGAACTTCCTCAAACCCTAATGATTTGTAGCACTCAGCTAAAGCGTTTTGCGACACTGCGTTCCCTGTTTATTGACCCGGCTGAATGGTTGGCGAGAGGAAGATCACCAACTCTTTGCGCTTACCAGCCTTGTAGGTGCCTTTGAACAAATTGCCAAACAAAGGCACTTCGCCCAGGCCCGGCACACCGCGGTTGGTGTCGCTGGTTTCTTCCTGAATCAAGCCGCCCAGGATCACCATCTCGCCACTGCGCACACGCACCATGGTACTTGCTTCGCTGACATCCAGAATCGGCGCCGTGCTACCACCTGCGGGCGACACGGCGGTGCCGATCAAACGGGTGACGCTGGGGGTGATGTTGAGCATGGCCCAACCGTCGGCAGAAATTTGGGGCGTCACACTCAAGGTCACACCCAAATTGACGGTTTGAGGTTGTTCATTGATCGTCTCCAAAACACCACCGCCGCTTTGAATCACGCGGTTGGAGGTGCGCACGAAGAACGTGTCGTCGGTGCCGGCTTTCACCTTGGCGGTTTGGTTGTTCATGATGCGAATGCGCGGCTGAGAGACCATGCGCACATCGCCTTGCTCACTCAGGGCATCCAACATCGAAGTGAAGTTACCCGGGTCGTTCATGCTCAAGGTGATGGTGCTGGGCAGCGCGCTACCTCCTTGCGGCGAGGTGATGCGGGTGTTCACGCCAATCGAGCTCGCGCCGCTGGAGGTTTGCAAAAAGCGACTCCAGTCCAAGCCCAGTGCAAAGCTGTTGCTCAAAGACACTTCCACAATGCGCACTTCGATGTCGACCTGGCGGTACATGCCCTCGCGCATGAGCGAAATGAAGCGCCCGATTTGCTCCACGCGCGCCGGCAAGTCGCTCACCATGATGGTGCCGGTCAGGCGGTTCACCGTCAGCTTGCCTTTGCGCGACAGCAGTGAACGGATCTGGGTTTCAAATTCCTGCCAGAACGCCACGTTCTCGCCGCCGGTCGCGCTGGAGCCGCCCGTCGCCGACGTCATCGCCGCCACACGACGCGATTGAATGTAGTCCACCTCAAAGGTGCGCGTGATGCTGTCGTGTACCCGGATCACGCCCTTGTCTTCCTCCCACGAATAACCCAGGCTGGTAAGCAGGATGTCAAAGGCTTTGGACAGCGGCACATTTTGGAAGTCCACCGTGATGGAGCCCGCCACATCGGGGTCGGCCACGATGTTCAGGCCGTGTGCTTTAGCCAGCATGCCCAAGGCGTCTTTCAAAGGCAGATCGCGGGCTTTGAAGGAGTACAACTGCGGCTGACCCGTGCCCGAGTCCTGCGTGCTGTCAAATGCCGGCACCCGCTGCGTGGGTGACAAGGCACCTTCGGGACGCGTGAGCGAGGCATTTTTTTCTTTGAGTTTGCGCTCGACCGGGCCGTACGCCGATGACGGAATGGCCTCGCTGCCGGGCAAAGGTTTGCTCAGGGGTGTGCACGCCACCAATGCCGAGACGGCAGCGGCCAAGGTCAGACGCCGAGGTGAAAGCAAATAGGTTTTAACAAGCATATTCATCTTCGGTTTGGTTTCATTATTCGTTCACAGACACCCAGCGCTTTTTGAGCATGCCGGGGTGTTGAAATTGCACGCGTTGGGCTTCAATGGCCACCACGCGGTACTGGCCATAGGCCTCGCCAATCGACAAAGCCATGCCGTTGATCTGGGCCACTTTACGCTGGCCCTCCACCAAAATGGCACTGACTTTGGGCAAATCTTCGCTCGCACGTGAGCGTTTGGACACCAAACCAGGGTTAGGCGGCAGCAACACATCCACGGGCACCCGCACTGACCCTTGTGAATCCGTGGCCGGAATCACGATACCCAAAGCGGGTGGTGCATCCAGCACCAGCACCTTGGGCAGTATGAGTGAATCGGGGGCAGCGGCGTAGCGCGCCAGGCCCCAGCCGCTCAGGCACAAGGCGGGTACAAGCAGAAAAGGCAGGAACGGTTTCATGGGCGGTCCAATACCAAAATGTTGTCGCCTTTAACCACGATCTTCAAGGCCGGCTCCTGGGTCATGGGCACGCGAATGGATTCGATGGTCAAGGAGCGCAGGAAAAACTGGCCCTTGCCCACATGGTTGGCCCGCAAGATGTCATTCAATCGGTCGCGTTCATCACCCGCAATCGTGGCGCTGGTGTCAATCGTTTCATGACGCAAGGCCTGGCCAGGTCGCCAACCGATGCGGTCAATTAAGGTGCGGTAGTTTTCAGCCCGCTCGCGGCTCAGTGCCAGGTCGTTGCGCGTTTTGTCCACGGCGACACGTTGCACCTGCGCAAAGTCTGTGGCTTTTTGTCCGCTCAAGGCCGTGTAAACGCCCGCGCCCAACAAGGCAGAGGACAAGATCAGCCAAATGATGGTTTTGGTATGGAAAGAAAAATTCATAGGGCTACTTTATTCAGGGCACTTGGGCCACCGTACACGTCGGCTTGGCAGCGCCCGATCGGTTGAGTTCGTTGCTGCCCAACAGGGTGTGGCTACCGGTGCAGGTCACCGTCACGGTCAGCCCTGCATTGACGGCTGCCAGAGCATCCAGATTGCGCCAGCGCGTCACGCCGTCGTCGGCCGCCGTTGAACGGGCAGAGTACGTGGGGTCGACCAACACGCCACCCCGGTACCAATAGCCCGCGCCGTTCCCGTCGGCATAGCCGACCGAGCCAGCCGGGCTGATGAAAGAAACGCGCAAATAACGGGTTCTGGGAGCCGTGAGCACGTCGGTGTTGAACGTGTCCAGGCAGGCGCCCGAGGAGTTCGTGCCGCTGCTCACGTCGCCGGACTGCAGCAAGGTGTAGGCGCTGGTGGTGGGGTCGCGGTTCATCAACTCCCAGCGCAAGGTCATGCCTTGGGCGCTGCCCGACAAGGGCGCGGAGTTGACGTAATTCACAAAGCGCACAAACAGTTGATTGGCCTTGCACGACTCGGCCGGTGCGGTGCACATGCCAGCCTGATGCAAGCTGCTGGAAAACTCGTTGAGCGACACCGCCTGCACCCGACCGTCGTAGTCCTGGGTATCGGCCGCGGCGTTGTCGCTCGCCGGAGTCAGCGGGTTCTCATACACGCGAAAGCCTCGAATGCCGGCCAGGAAATTGGGATAGACCAGGCCGCGATCGGCCAAGGCGGGGTCCATGCCGGTGGTACCCACCACGTTGTAGACGGCATTCATGCGGTCCAAGCGGCGCTGTGAGGGCGGCAAGCGCCGCACCACCACAAACGCCGCAGCGGACGAGTTCTCAAACACCGCGTCGGTGGTGGCGGTGGCGGTGGTGGCATAGCCCAAGGCGGGCGACCACTCGAAATTGCCTTCATAACCTTTGGTCCAGATGCGCGGCAAGGTCACGTTGATGTGGTCGCGCAGGTAGCCGGTTTCGGTGGCACTGGGGTTGACGCGAATTTTTTGTTCGATGTCCAGGAGGCTGTTGAGGTTGCGGCACATCTGGGCGCGCACGCCCCCGGTGGACATCGTCGTGTTCTGGTCCGGGTCAAACTGATCGGCAATGGTCTTGAACGACCACACCCCATCCGACAGCGCCACCGCAGGGTAAAACGCGGTGGCCTTGTCGTTGCGCAAGGCCGGCTGGGCGTCATACCAATAGGCGGTTTGCAGCGGTGACACCGTGGGTACACCGAGCACCGCACCGGGCAATGCGCCGGGCCGCCCCAAACCCAAAGCCTCCAGTGTCGCGCTCAGATCCACATGGCTGGCCACGGTGTAGGAGCCGGAGGTGCCTTCCAGAAAACGAATGGGCGCGGGCAGACCGAAGCCGATGTTGGCGTAGCTCACCAGCGCATCGCGCGCTTGCTGCAGGGACAACACATCTTGGCGTGCGCTGTCGAGCTTGCCCTGCATGGCAAACAACGGGATCAACATGGCCGCTAAGCCGCCGATGATGACCAGGGCCAAGGCCAGCTCCATGAGCAAAAACCCGCGCGCACAACGCATCGCACGGCGGCGCAAAGAGCGTGTCAGGGTGCGGTGCATCATTGGAACCCCGCAGACGCGCGCGCGGCCAAGTCGTAGACCGGACCCAGCATGGTCACGCCCACCAGCAACAAGACACCAGCCAGCACCAGCAACATCACAGGCTCAAATAAGCGCGTTCCGGTCTCGATTTGCTGCTTGAGTTGTTGAGCGTAATGCTCACTCAGGCGCTGACTTTGCTGGTCCAGCGTGCCGGTGTTCTCTCCCAGGTGCACCAAGCTCAGGGCAAAGCGCTCGAACACACGGGTGCTTCCCAAACCCTCTGCGAGGGACTGGCCGCGCGACGCGTTCAAGCCGATGCGGCTGATGCGCTCGCCAAAATGCTGGTTGATGGGCTGCTGCACCAGCACGGTCAGCGTACGGCTCAGGGTCAGGCCCGCGCCGTGCATGGCGGCCAAATGGCTGAAAAAGGCGTGGTAGACCCGCGCACGCTCGATCTGACGAACTCCGGGCAACCACCAAAACACCGCGTGGATGGCGGGCTTGAGTGCGGCCATGCGCACCATCAACAACAAACCCAAGACCACGATGCCCAAGGCCATCGGCAACCACGACACATGCTCTTTGAGCCCCTCGGCCACCTGCATGACCCACACCGTGGTGGGGGGCAGCTTCACCCGCAAGGATTCAAAAAGGGTGGCCATTTTGGGCAACACCGCCAGCAACCAATACAAGCCACTGGCCGTCAGAACGGTCAACACAATGGCGGGGTAAATCATGGCGTTGAGCAAGGCTTTGCGCAGCTGGCGCATTTGCTCGAACTGGGCCGCGGCCGTGGCCAGAATTTCACCCAGGCGACCGGTTTCCTGGCCCACCACCACCAACTGGCTGAGCATGGGCGGGAACACGCGGGACTTGTCAATCGCTTGTGCGGGCGTGTCGCCGCGCTCCACCGCGCGCTTGAGGCGCGCGCACAGCATGCGCAAGCGGGTGCTGGATGCGCTCAGTGCCGCTTCGGCCAAGGCCATGCGCAAGTCCGAGCCAGCGCGCACCTGGTGCGAAATCAACAGACAGAACTCGGTCACCGCTGCGGGCGACAAGGGGCGCATCACCAGCACATTGAGCCAGGACGGCAAATACCACACACGGTAGGGCTGCAAGCCTTGAGCAGCCAAGGCACTGAACAAGTCGTTCAAGTCCGCATGCTCGCCCGAGCCGCGCACGCTGGCGCCCTCGTCGGTGATGGCTTGGTACCAGTAAAGCCTCATGCCGCTTGCTCACCAAACACACGGTTGAGTTCGGCCGGATCGGTGACCCCTGACTCCACCAAACGCTGGGCCCAAGCCCGCATGGGAATAAAGCCTCGCTGGTGCAAGCTCGCCCGCATTTCTGCTTCACCCGCTTCGTTGTCGATCAGGTTGCGCAATTCATCGTCCACCACCAGCACCTCGCCCACGGCCAAGCGGCCGCGGTAACCGGTGGTGTTGCACCGCTCACAGCCCACGGCGCGGTAGCGCCCGCCCGTGAGGGGCGCGCGGCAGGCCATGCACAGGCGACGCACCAGGCGCTGGCCAATCACGCCACGCAAGGTGGCTGATAACAAATACGCCGGCACACCCAAGTCGCGCAAGCGGCTGATGCTGCTCAGCGCATCGTTGGTGTGCAAAGTGGCAGGCACCAGGTGACCGGTTTGAGAAGCCCGCACGGCCATGGTGGCCGTGTCGCCATCGCGGATTTCGCCCACCAGCACCACGTCCGGGTCCTGGCGTAAAAAACCTTTGATGGCCGAGGTGAAGGTCATGCCGGCTTTTTCATTCAAGCGGACCTGGCGCACCATGGGCACGTGGTATTCCACCGGGTCTTCAATCGTCATGATGTTGCGCTCCAGCGCATTGATCAAACGCAGGCCCGCGTACAAGGTGGTGGTTTTGCCGCTGCCGGTGGGGCCGGTCGACAAGACCATGCCGTCGGGCGCTTGCATCAGGCGCGCAATCTGCGCCACCTGCTCGGGCCAAAACCCGCACTGCTCCAGGGGCAGCACTTCGCCGCGCAAAGACAAAATCCGCACCACCAGGTTCTCGCCGTGGGTGGTGGGCATGGACGAGACCCGCATATCAAAATCCTGCCCCACCAAATTCAGCGAGTAACTGCCATCCTGGGGTTTGCGTGATTCGGCGATGTCCATGCCGGCTTCGACCTTGATGGCCGAGGCCACCCGCGCGTTCAGGCCGCTGGACAGCACATGGTGGAGTTGCAGCACGCCGTCGATGCGGTAAAACACCAGCAGGGCAAAACCGCTGGGCGTGAAATGCACGTCACTGGCACCGCGCTCTACGGCATCGGCCAAAGCCAGACGCACCAAACGCCCGCCGTCTAAGTCGCCGCCCACACGCGCCAACTCATGCGCGAGTTCTTCAGCACTGGGGTGCGAGGCAAAGTGGTAGGCCGATTCAATCGCCGAGGCTAAGGGGCCGCGCGGCGCGACACAAAAATCCACCTTGGTCGTGACATGGCGGGTCAGGCGCTGCTGGGCATCAAAGTCGGTCGGGTCTTCAACCGCAATTTGCAGCGCGCCGCCAAGCCAGCGCAGCGGCAACATGCGGTGTTGGCGGGCAAAGGCAAACGGCAGTTGCGCCAAGGCATCGGGGTCCACTTGCGTGGCCTCAGGCTGCCAATAAGGCAGGCTGTACAACGTAGACAGGCTGCGAGCGATGTCCGTGTCAGTGGCCATGCGCAACAAGCGCAGCACATGCGGCACGGCGTAACCCATGGACTTGGCAATGCGCCGTGCATAGTCAATTTGCTGCGGTGTCAGCAAGCCCGCACGGCCCAACTGCCGGAGCAAATTTTCATTCGCTTCGGACAACAGGGCGGGCGGGGACACGACGCTTTGAGGCATGGTCAAAACGCGCCGGCGGCGATGTTCAGTTTGGTTTTCAGGCGCGCACCGGGCTCGCCTTTGATGGTGTCTTCAAACGTCAACTGGGTGTCGTTCAAACGGCCCAACAGCGTCAAGCGTTCAGCCAAGGCTTCAGCCTTGAGTTTGGCCTGGGCATAGCTGCCTGGCACCACAATGTTGAGCTCCACCAGGAAGCTGGGCTCACCGGCCACCGGCATGCTCCGCTGGGGTGTGCCGTTGGTAAAGCCCGTGTCAGCCACCGGCTGAACGCCCTTGGCCACGTCGCGCTTGGCCACTTGGGTTTTGCGTTTGCCCGGATCCGAAGCATCGGCTTGCAACACCGGCTGGCCGTCCACCACACGCACCCGCTCGGCCGCGGTGCCGTTGCGACTGATGCGCAGCTCTTTGACCTGCACACCACTGGGAATCTGGGTGAGCAGTTCTTTCAAAAAGCGATCGGCTCGCAAGTTAGCGCCCAGCGCCGTCTCGCGCCAAGCCGCCGAGCGCAATGCCGTCACCGCCTCAGCCGGGGGCTTGAGTTTTTGCAAGGCCTGCGACTCGGCCGCCAGGCTTACTTGTTCTTGCTGCAATTCGGCCAGCGTGTTGGCGGCCTGCGAATGCCACCAGAGTCCCACGCCCAAGAGCAACGCGCCCACCGTGGCCACGGTGCCGGCCACCCAAGGCGCAAAGTGCCAGGCCATCACCCGCTGACGGTAGCCGTTGACAATCAGGCTTTCGCTGGGCGTGGCAAATGCCAAGCCATACAGTTCGGGCTGCAACAGCACCTCGTTGCCAGACACGCCTTGGAACAAGCCCTGGAGCTTGGTCACCAAGTCCCGCGAGCCGTTACTGGCCCAGTCGCCATCGCTCACCCACGGGCCTTTGCCCAATCGCAACACTTGGCCATGCGCGCCGGAGAACTCTAGCGGTGCGGTGCTGGTGGCGGAGTCGAGCAAGGTTTTCCATTGCCCTAAATCGCCTTGGCCCACATTGAACGATTGCATGCGCTGCCAGACCACCCGGCCGTCGCGCACGCCCAGGGTGCGCAAGCCCCCGGTTTGCCACCAGTGCACCAACACCGGCGTCGACGTCACCGCCCCCACCAAAGCCGCCACCGCCGCTTCGGCGGTGAGCAAATGGGTGAGCGGGCGGGTGACGGAGGGGAGCAGCTCATGCGCCAGCTCGGCATCGTCTTCGAGCATGGCCAGCACATCAACCTCAGCTTCGCCCTGGCGAACCCAGTTCACCCGGCTGCGCACACGAAAGCGCTCGGTGAATGTGCCGTTGTCGGTGAGGTGGCGTTGCACCAGCACCGGCGCAAACCGTTTGGAGAGCGCCCGCACACGCAGGCGCTCGGTTAAGTTGGCGGGCGAGTCCAGGCTCAAGCGCATGGAATGTCCGTCGGTATTGACCATTTCATCAATGGCGGCCTGGCCTTGCGCCAGCACTTTGCGCCCACTGACAACGGCAAAAGCCACCGGGTGCGTACCGTACGCGGTGGCTGTGCGCAACATGCTGATCAACAGGGTTTTCATAGAAGGTGACGCAACGCCATGTCAGACGACCTGTGAATCTTTATAAACGGCAAACCCGGGACACGAGGCCCCGGGTTGCTTTAAGCGAAAACGATTAAACGAGCATCAATTGACGACGGCGCCGCCCATTTGCGATTCCGGCACGCGGTCAAAGTAATACACCACCGCGACCATGCCATCCGAAGTGGCCGTCGAAGTGCCGCTGTATTGAGTTGATTGCCAGTTCTCAGAATAGGTGCCGTTAGCGTTCTCTCGGTACAAAATTCGAATGCGCGAACGATCGGCACGTGCTTCCTGACCGTTGATGCCCACTGCCAGGCGGCGGGCCATCCTCTGGGGAACGTTGTGGATCACGATGGCGTTGTAATCGGCGTCGACAGCCGAAGAAC
>CANGMW010000014.1 GCA_947454695.1 Comamonadaceae bacterium
GACGCATCCTGAATGACCTTTGCGCGGTACCCCAATTGAGCACACTGAACAAGCCTTTGAAACTGACCATTGCCACGCGTGAAAGCCGCCTGGCCTTGTGGCAAGCCGAACACGTCAAAGCCCTGCTCGAACAGCTCGGCCACACGGTCACGCTGCTGGGCATGACGACCAAAGGCGACCAAATTCTGGACCGCTCTTTGAGCAAAGTCGGCGGCAAGGGTTTGTTTGTCAAAGAACTGGAGACCGCGCTTGAAAACGGTCAGGCTGATTTGGCAGTGCACTCGCTCAAAGACGTGCCCATGGAGTTGCCACCCGGTTTTGAGTTGGCCTGTGTCATGGAACGGGAAGACCCGCGCGATGCGTTCGTGTCCCCCCGTTTTGCCAACCTGCAGTCTTTGCCGCAAGGCGCTGTGGTGGGCACCAGCAGTTTGCGCCGCGTGGCGCTGCTGCGCGCCTTACGCCCGGATTTGAAGATCGAACCCCTGCGTGGCAATTTGGACACCCGTTTGCGCAAGCTCGACGAAGGTCAGTACGACGCCATCGTGTTGGCGGCCGCGGGCCTTAAACGTTTGGGTTTGCAGGACCGCATTCGCGCGGAGTTTGAACCCGCCGACATGTTGCCTTCGGCGGGTCAGGGCGCCTTGGGCATCGAAGTGCGCAGTGATCGACAGGACGTGGTGCAGGCGCTCGCCCCCCTGGTGCACTTGCCCACTTGGTGGCGGGTGGGTGCGGAGCGGGCGGTCAGCCGGGCCATGGGGGGCAGCTGCTCCATGCCTTTGGCGGCTTTTGCCACCCTGGACCAACAGCAACTTCTCATTCAAGCCACCTGGGGCGATCCGCAAGGACAGGTGCCGCTGGTTCAGGTGCAAACACAAGCGGCTGTGCGCAGCCTGCAGGAGGCCACCACCTTGGGCGAGCAGGTCGCCGCCCAACTCAAAGCCGGTGTGCTGCGTGTGGGAGGCTCTTTGGACGTGGCCGACAAGCCTGACGAGCACTGAGCCATGCGTGTCATCGTGACCCGGCCTTTGCGCGAGGCGCATGTCTGGGTGAAGGCCATCACGCAGGCCGGGCATGACGCGCTGGCGTGGCCCTTGATTGACATCCGTGCAGCGGCAGACCGTGCGTCAGTCGCGCGGGCCTGGCAGGATCTGGGGGCTTACGACAGCGTGATGTTTGTGAGCAGCAATGCAGTCGATTATTTTTTTGAATCGTCGACCGAATCCGCGCACAAGGGCGAAGCTTTTCAACGACATGCCCAGCTACGCGCTTGGGGAACGGGCCCAGGCACCACGGCGGCTTTGCTACGGGCGGGGGTGGCGGCTGATCGAATCGACGCGCCTGATGCGCAATCGCCCCAACTTGACACCGAAGCCTTGTGGACCCGGGTGGGCTCAGCCGTGAAACCAGGCCACAAGGTACTGATCGTGCGTGGCAGCGACGGCGATGCGGCGCATGCTGCGCAAGGCGTGGGGCGCGACTGGTTGGCCCAGCAATTAATTCAGGCCGGGGCCCAAGTCGATTTTGTCGTGAGCTACGAACGCTGGCTGCCGCGCTGGGATGAGGCACAGCGTGAACTTGCCCGGCAAGCGGCTGAAGACGGCAGCCTGTGGCTGTTCAGCAGCTCGCAGGCGGTTTTGAACCTGCGCGCCCTCATGCCCCTACAAGATTGGCACCAGGCCTGCGCCTTGGCCACGCACGTCCGAATTGCGCAGGCGGCAAGGCTTGCGGGCTTTGATGCAGTCCATGAGACGCGCCCCTTGCTCACGGATGTGTTGGCCTCGATAGAATCTTGCTCATGAACGAAGCTCCTTCCTCCCTTCCTCTTGCTGACGACAAAGCGGCACCGCAGACTCCAATTGATGCTGCAATGGGGGTCGCGCCCTTTGCGGTGTCGCGGGCCATGGTGGTGGGTTTAGGCTTGGGTGTGGTGCTGGCTTTGGTGTTGATTGGCACCGTGTGGCAGCGCCTGAACATCACCCAAGAACAGTTGGCTAAGCAAAGTGCGGAGTCCGGCTTCAATTCGCAGGAAGCGCGCACCCTGGCTCGCCAGGCCCAAGACCAGGTGCGCGAAACCGCCGCAAGGCAAGCGCTGATGGAGGCCCGCTTGAGTGAGGTGACCTTGCAACGCACCCAGCTTGAGGAGCTGATTCAGAGTCTGTCGCGTTCGCGTGATGAAAATTTAGTGGTGGACATCGAGTCCTCCTTGCGACTGGCCCAACAACAAGCGCAACTCACCGGCAGTGTGGAGCCTTTGGTGGCCACCCTCAAGTCCGCTGAACAGCGTTTAACGCGTGCCTCTCAGCCGCGCTTGGCAGCGGTGCAGCGCGCGCTGGTGCACGACTTGGCGCGCGTCAAAGCGGCTACCGTTTCGGACACGCCGGCCTTGCTGGTCAAGATGGACGAGGTGATCCGGCTGATTGACGACTTGCCGCTGAGCAATGCGCCTGCTGCAAGCGCGGTGGCGCCCGCGGTGATCACTCAGACCGATAACGCTTTGTTGAACTGGTGGCAGCGCGCCTTGGACGTGGTGTGGCATGAAGCGCGTGGTCTGTTGCGCGTGAGCCGTATTGATCAGCCCGAAGCGGCGCTGTTGTCGCCCGACCAGGCCTTCTTCGTGCGGGAGAACTTGAAATTGCGCCTGCTCAATGCCCGCTTGGGCTTGCTGGCAAGGCAAATCGATGCCAGCCGGTCCGACTTATTGGCCGTGAACCGATTGGTGGCAGCGTATTTCAACCCCACAGCCAGGAAAACACAGCTGGTGTTGGAGGACGTTCGACAGCTGCAAGGTCAAATGCGCTCGCTGGATTTGCCCCGTGTGGATGAATCCCTGGCCGCGTTGTCCGCTGCGGCAGCGGGCCGATAGGAGCTCACCGTGATGCGCCTTTTGCTCTGGTTTTTGGGCTTGTTCGCCGTGGCGGTGGCCAGCGCTTTGTTCGCCGGCAACAACGACAGCACCGTGACTTTGTTTTGGCCCCCCTACAGGGTCGACCTCTCACTCAATCTGGTGATCTTGTCGGGCGTTGTGATTTTTGTGGTGCTGTATGCCGCCCTGCGCGCTTTGGCCACGCTGGTGGCTTTGCCGGGTCAGGCGCAGCGCTGGCGGGTTCAACATCAGGCGCACGCGATTCACCTGGGTCTGCTCGACACGCTCACCTACCTCGCATCGGGGCGGTTCACTCGCGCACGCAAAGCCGCACAGGATGTGCTCGCGCAGGAGCGCACCCTGGCCCGCGATGAACAGGCGCTGCCCTATCGGGCGCGTTTGCGTGCCATCACCCATTTGCTGGCTGCTGAAGGTGCGCATGCCTTGCAAGACCGCGCTGAGCGCGATGAACACCTGCGCTTAGCCTTGGCGCAAGCCTCAAGGCGCAAAGAGCCCGAAGTGCGTGATGGTTTGCACCTGCGCGCCGCCCGCTGGGCATTTGATGACCGTGATGCGCCGACCGCCAAACAGCAGCTCGAAGACTTGTCCGGCGGCGCTGCCCGGCGCACCCTGGCCCTGCGATTGCGTTTCAAGGTGGCCCGCCTGGCGCACGAGACGCGCTTGGCATTAGAGACGGCGCGCTTGCTGGCCAAACACCGCGCATTCAGCCCAGCGTCCTCCCAATCTTTGATTCGCGTCTTGGCTTTGGAGTTGATTGGCTCAGCCCATGATCCGGCTCAGCTTGAAAAAGTCTGGACGCAAATGGACGAGGTGGAACGCGCCATGCCGGATGTGGCGACCGTTGCAGCCCAGCGCTTGTTGCAACTGGGTGGTGATATCTCGCTGTCATTGCAGTGGTTGCTACCGATTTGGGAGCAACTGATCCATCCCCAGGCCAGCTTGTCGCAAGACCAGCGCGTCAAGTTGATCTTGGCCTTGGAGCGAAGTTTCGCGGCCAGTGAGGGGCAGATTGACAGCACCTGGTTGGCACGCATCGAATCGGCGCAGATGAAAAACCCGCGCGATGCCTTGCTCCAATACCTGGCCGGTGTGATCTGCATGCATTTGAACCTGTGGGGCAAAGCGCAGCAAATGCTCAAGCAAGCCTTGCCGCGCTTGCAGGATGAAGATATACAACGCCGTGCATGGCGCGCGTTGGCCGTGTTGGCAGAGCAAAGAGACGATGCCGTGGCCGCCGCACAGGCCTGGCGTCAGGCTGCTGGACATTCCGATTAGGCCAATTCGGCACCATGCAAAAGGGGCACTGACGTGCCCCTTTTTTCGAGTCCCTTGGTGCTTGGTTCCTAGGCCTTGGGCACTTCCATCTCGCGCAGGTCGCGACGGGTTTCCACCAGAACCAACGGACCCTCGTCAATCACCACCGGCGCCGGACGCTCGCGCGGCACATGCACCGGCTTGGGCTCGGCTGCAATCGCAGCTTGCACAGCGGCCACTTTGTCCGCGTCCGAGTTGACCCACTGAAGGCCGGAGCTTTGAGCGACTTCCTCAAGCGCTGTCATGGGCAGCTTGAAAGCTTGCACGCGGGGCAGGGCTTGTTTGGCGGGCGTGCTGTTGGGCGCGCTCGCTGTGACAGGGCTGGCCACGTTGGCAGAGGCTGCATCGCGCACCGGGCGAGGTGCATCCTGATTGAACGAAACTTCCTCGCCGTTCGCGCGGTCGCCATCGTTGCCACGTGAGGTGCCGGCTTCGGCCGCATCGTCACGGGGCGGGCGCGCTTGGCGCTCACCACGACCACCTCGGTCACGGCCATAACGGTCGCGTGAGCGGCGTTCACGCGGAGCGTCTTGTCCACCTTCGCCACTGTTGATGGCAGCAGCGTTATCCATGGAGGCAGAATGCGCCTGACCTTCAAGTGCCGTGTTGGGCACAAGAGGGTTCAGGTTCGGGTTCAGCTCAGGGTTGTGTGGGTTGGAATCGTCCTGACGTGCGGGACGCTCATTGCGACGGCCATTGCGCCCTTCAGAACGTTGTTCACCTTCAGCACGGGGTTCATTGCGGTTGTCGTTTTGACGATCGCCGCGATCACCACGGTCAGCGCGTTCACCAACACGTTCAGCGCCGCGCTCACCGCCACGTTCACCGCGCGGGCTGCGCTCACCACGTTCACCACGTTCACCACGCTCACCCCGGTTGCGCGCTTCGCCGCTGCGGGGGCCACGTTCCTGGCGAGGTTCGCCCTTGTTGTCGGGGTTGGCATTGTTTGCCGGTGCAGTAGCGTTCTCGCCTTCTGCACGGTCACGACCCTGGCCACGGCCGCCGCGGCTGTTGCGTCCGCCTCGGCCATTGCGCTCATTGCGGCCTTCGCCACGTGCGCCATCGCGTGCACCGTCTCGACCACCATCACGTCCGCCGCGCGGTCCGCGTTCGTCACGTCGCTCTTCTTTTTTCCCCGCGTCAGCGGCCGGTGCGGCGGAGCTAGCACCGAACAGATTTTTCAGCCAGCCCATCAAGCCGCCGCTGGACTTGGTCTCAGCGCGCGGGCGTGGCGTGCGACCCGCTTCGGGGGCGCGTGCCACCGGTGCGGCCGGTTTGACCGGAGCGATCGGCGCCGGTGCATCGGGCAACACGCCTTTGATGACGGGGGTTTGCTTGTTGGTGGGCTCTTGCGAGCGGCGGGTGACAGCAGTGGGGTCTTCCACCGTGTCGGCCATCTTGTAGCTCACCTCCATGCCATCGAGGCGCGGATCGTCGTGCTTGAGGCGCTCGAGTTTGTAGTTGGGGGTTTCCAGCGTTTTGTTGGGCACCATCAGCACATTGATGCGCTGCTTGAGTTCGATCTTGGCGATCTCGGTGCGCTTTTCGTTGAGCAGGAAAGACGCCACATCCACCGGCACCTGGCACAGCACCGAGGCCGTGTTGTCCTTGAGCGACTCCTCTTGAATGACGCGCAAAATTTGCAGCGCGGAGCTTTCCGTGTCGCGGATATGGCCGGAGCCGCCGCAACGCGGGCAGGGGATGGACGCACCTTCGGAGAGCGCCGGGCGCAGACGCTGGCGGCTCATTTCCATCAGGCCGAATTTGCTGATGGTGCCGAACTGCACGCGCGCACGGTCCTGGCGCAACGCATCGCGCAGGCGGTTTTCCACTTCGCGGCGGTTGCGTGACTCTTCCATGTCGATGAAGTCGATCACGATCAGGCCACCCAAGTCGCGCAGACGCATCTGGCGTGCCACTTCGTCGGCGGCTTCCAGGTTGGTGCGGGTGGCGGTTTCTTCGATGTCGCTGCCTTTGATGGCGCGCGCCGAGTTCACGTCCACCGACACCAGCGCTTCGGTGTGGTCGATCACAATGGCGCCGCCCGAGGGCAGCTGTACGGTGCGGGCGTAAGCCGATTCGATCTGGTGCTCGATTTGAAAGCGCGAGAACAGCGGGGCATCATCGCGGTAGCGTTTGACGCGGGCGGCGTGCTCAGGCATCACGTGCGCCATGAACTGCTGGGCCTGGTCGTACACGTCATCGGTGTCGATCAGGATGTCGCCGATGTCAGCGCTGAAGTAGTCGCGAATGGCACGGATAACCAGCGAGGATTCCTGATAGATCAGGAAGGCGCCTTTGCCGCCTTTGGCTGCGCCGTCGATGGCGTCCCACAGTTTGAGCAGGTAGTTCAGGTCCCACTGCAACTCCGGCGCGCTGCGACCAATGCCGGCGGTGCGGGCAATGATGCTCATGCCGTTGGGGTATTCGAGCTGGTCGAGCGCTTCTTTCAGTTCAGCGCGGTCATCGCCCTCGATGCGTCGGCTCACGCCGCCGCCGCGCGGGTTGTTGGGCATCAGCACCACATAACGGCCGGCCAGCGACACGAAGGTGGTGAGCGCTGCGCCTTTGTTGCCGCGCTCTTCTTTTTCCACCTGGACCAGCAGTTCCTGGCCTTCTTTGATGGCGTCTTGAATGCGGGCCTGGCTGGCCGCCACGCCTTGCTGGAAATATTGCTTGGAGATTTCCTTGAAGGGCAAAAAGCCGTGGCGGTCTTCACCGTAGTCCACAAAGCAGGCTTCCAGCGAGGGTTCTACGCGGGTGACCACGGCTTTGTAAATATTGCCTTTGCGCTGTTCGCGCCCTTCGATTTCGATTTCGTAGTCGAGTAGTTTTTGTCCGTCGACAATGGCCAGGCGGCGCTCTTCAGCTTGCGTGGCGTTGATTAGCATCCGTTTCATGGATGACCTTCCTTTTCTTCAGTTCACATGCCCATAAGGGGCTCACGATGCCAGAACTGACGCGATGAAACGAAAGGAATTGCCGGAGAACCGCGGACTCAAACAGTGAGTTGCGGTGTAGGCGCGTGGATGGGGGCGAGGGGGTGAAGTTGTGTCGCCGCCGCCACTCGGGCCAGGCTGGGTGTCCGGGGTACAGACACTGTGGGCCGGACCAACGCTGCGGGCTGCGCAAAACAGCGCATTCCGTAAAGCAAGATCAGACTCATCAACACAAACATATCGCTTTGATCCGGCTGCCAGCGGTTCGCTGTCAGCCATGGGTATTCCGTATAGAGTTTCATTGCGTCGGCTTGACCGGTGCATTTGCAGGCCACGGCAAGCTCTGGCTTGCTGGTTTGCGTGCTGAATGTGCCGGCGGCATCGACCTGCTAGCGGGGCTTATGGTGGCGAGTGGACTAAACTCCAGACAAATCAACCACTTACAGCGCGTCGCTAGTGAATCACATTATAGGGGGCAAACCGCCTCCCCGCCCAGCCGAGGTCAAAACAGTCCAGGTCGACGAGGATTCGGCAGGTCAACGCCTGGACAATTTTTTGATGCGCCATCTCAAAGGCGTACCCAAGACCCATGTCTACCGCATCATCCGCAGCGGCGAAGTGCGGGTGAACAAGGGCCGCGCCAGCGCCGACACCCGGGTGGCCGCAGGCGACCTGATCCGCCTGCCGCCGGTTCGGATTTCCGAGCGGGTGGCCGACAAGGCGCAGGCCATGCAAGCCGCCATCAGCCAGGGCGCGCCAGCGCGAGACTTTGTGGTGCTGTTTGAAGACGAGGCGGTTTTGGCCCTTGATAAACCGGCCGGCGTGGCGGTGCATGGGGGTTCGGGCGTGAGCTTTGGGGTGATTGAGCAATTGCGCATGGCGCGGCCCCAGGCTAAATTTTTGGAGCTCGTGCATCGACTTGACCGCGAGACCAGCGGCATTTTGCTCGTTGCCAAAAAACGCAGTGCTCTGAAAAACCTTCAAGACCAGTTCCGGGAGCGCGAAACCGGCAAGACTTATTTGGCTCTGGTGAAGGGGCATTGGCCGGCCAATAAAAAAGTACTGGACAAGCCATTGCACAAATACCTGCTCGACGATGGCGAGCGCCGCGTCAAAGTGGTGTCGCGTGATGACCCTGATGGCATGAAGTCAGTCTCCTTGGTATCGGTACGCGCGCGCAGTGTCGTTCAATCGGGCGCTGCAGATCCTGGCATGTCGCTGCTGGAGGTCACCATCAAAACCGGTCGCACGCATCAGATCCGGGTGCACTTGGCCGCTGAAGGCATGCCCATCGTGGGTGACGACAAATACGGTGACTTCGAACTTAATAAGGTTCTGAGCAAGTCAAACGCCAGCAGCCGGCACAGTGTACTCAAGCGCATGTTCTTGCACGCCTGGCGGTTACAGTTCAACCATCCCGTCAGTGGCGAACGCCTTGAGTTACGCGCCGAATTGCCCCCCGAACTTCAACAATTTCTTGACCATGTCATCCCTGCCCAAGCCGCCGCGCACCCGTGAGTTTGATTTGATCGCCTTTGACTGGGACGGCACCTTGTTTGATTCAACGGCTGCGATCACCCGCTGTATCCAACTGGCAGTGCAGGATGTCGGCGGCCAAATGCCCAGTGAGCAAGACGCGGCTTATGTCATTGGCCTGGGGCTGATGCAGGCCCTGGCGCATGCGGCGCCCGATGTGCCACAGGATAAATACCCACTGCTGGGCGAGCGCTACCGCCACCATTACATGGCCCGGCGCGACGACATCACCCTGTTTGACGGGGTCTTGCCCATGCTCAATGAACTGCGCGCGCGGCAACATCTGTTGGCGGTCGCCACCGGCAAAAGCCGCGCAGGCCTGAATGAGGCCTTGCAGGACAGCGTCATCCAGGGGCTGTTCCATGGTTCCCGCACCGCCGATGAAACCGCTGGCAAGCCGCACCCGCGCATGCTGCATGAGTTGATGAGCGAGTTCGGCGTGCCCGCACAACGGGTGTTGATGATTGGCGACACGACCCATGATTTGCAAATGGCGCTCAACGCCGGATGCCCCAGCGTCGGGGTGAGTTACGGCGCGCATGAGCCGGCCGCCTTTGCCGCCTTCAAGCCTTTGTTTGTGGCCCACTCGGTGGGTGAACTTCATGATTGGTTGCTGTCCCATGGATGAGCAAATGCTTGCCTTGTGCCATTCGGCCGACTTAGGTGACGCCGGTTTGGCCGTGCCTTTTGATGTGCTCTACATGGGCTTTACATGTCGTGCGTTTGCGATCCGTTTTGAAGGCCAGGTGCACGCCTACCTCAACCGCTGCAGCCATGTGGCCATGGAAATGGATTTCCAGCCCAACCGGTTTTTTGACCATTCGGGCCGCTTTTTGATTTGCGCGACCCATGGCGCGATGTACCAGCCGCAGACCGGTGAGTGCCGAGGCGGTCCCTGCCATGGCGGACTTGTAAAAATTCAAGTCTCGGAATTTGACGGCGTGGTGCACTGGCATACTTCACACAACCTCAAACCCCTAGAGTTCTGACATGACTGATTTCAACCAAGACGCCGCCGCTCAAGCCAAGGCTGAGCAATTTGCCGCCGGCACGACTCAACACGACGCTGCATCGGCCGGGGGCTGGGAGCGCGGTGTTTTGGAAAAGCTGGCGTTTGCAGCGCTGGAAGAGCAGCGCGTCAGCCGTCGCTGGAAACTGTTTAGCCGAATCTCTTGGCTCGTGCTGCTGGTGCTGGGTCTGTGGTTGGCCTTGGGCACGGGTGGGGGCTCGAAAAATCTCAATGGTCCGCACACGGCCATGGTCGAAATCAAGGGCGAAATTGCCTCAGGTGCGGAAGCCAGTGCCGAACTTGTGATCGCCGCCATGCGCGCCGCGTTTGAAGAACGCGAAGCCCAGGCCATTGTGTTGCTGATCAATTCGCCCGGCGGATCGCCAGTGCAGGCCGGCATCATCAACGATGAAATCATCCGCTTGAAAGCCAAGTACAAAAAGCCGGTGTATGTGGTGGTCGAAGAATCCTGCGCGTCCGCCGCCTATTACATTGCCGTTGCGGCTGACAAAATTTATGTCGACAAGGCCAGCATCGTGGGCAGCATTGGCGTCTTGATGGACGGCTTCGGGTTCACCGGCCTCATGGACAAGCTGGGTGTGGAGCGCCGCCTCATGACGGCCGGCGAAAACAAGGGATTTTTAGACCCCTTCAGCCCCCGAAGCGACAAGCAACGTGTGTTTGCCCAGACCATGCTGGACCAGATTCACAAGCAATTCATCGGCGTGGTCAAAGCCGGTCGGGGCGACCGCTTGAAAGAAACTCCGGAGATGTTCAGTGGCTTGTTCTGGAGCGGCCAGCAGGCCGTGGACATGGGCTTGGCCGATGGACTTGGCAACCTGGATTACGTGGCCCGCGAAGTGGTCAAGGCCGAAGAGGTGATTGACTACACGCGCCGTGACAATGTGGCCGAGCGTTTGGTCAAGCGCTTTGGTGCAGCCTTGGGTGAGGGGGCTGTCAAAGCGCTGCAGTCCGTGGCGGTCTTGCGCTGAACTGAAGCGGCTTTTACGGGCGGTTCGCTATCGCCCGATTGCAAACACGGCTGGCAAATCATTACTCAAGCCGGCGGCTTGTTTTTTCCACTGCTGAATGGTGTCGCTGCGCGAACTCGCGCGCTCCAGCGTCAGTCCCGAGCTGATGGCCAATCGGGTGTTGTGCTGCAGTGTTTGTAAAAGCGCTTGGAACAAGGCGGTGTTGCGGTAGGGCGTTTCGATGAACAGCTGGGTCTGTCCTGATTTGAGCGCCAACGATTCCAATTCACGCAGACGCAACTGGCGTTGTGCGGCATCTTGGGGCAAGTAGCCGACAAACGCAAAGTTCTGTCCTGACAAGCCACTGGCTGCCAAAGCCAACAGAATCGACACCGGCCCCACTAATGGCACCACCCGAATGCCCAGCTCATGCGCGGCGCGCACCACGGATGATCCTGGATCGGCCACGGCCGGCATGCCGGCTTCGCTGAGCAGGCCGACATCGTGTCCATCCAACGCGGGGGTGAGCAAGCCGCGCGCATCGAACTTACCGTCGTGGTCGCCTTTTTTGTGGACCTCGCGGGGCAGCTCGGTGATGTGCAATTCTTGGATGGCGTGCGTGAGGGCCACCACTTCATTCACGCGTTTGAGGTAAGCGCGGGCGCTCTTGGCGTTTTCACACACCCAATAGCCAAGCCGGGCTGCCGTGCTCAAAGTAGCCAGTGGCAATGCCGCTTGCAAGGGCGCTTGGGTGTCGCACCCAAAGTCCAGCGGCGCGGGCACCAAATACAGGGTGCCTTGGGGTCTGGTCGCGTCGTGCGCTTCAGACATGGGAACTGCCCGATGCGGTGAGCAAGGCAATCCCCGCTGCACGGATCATGCGGGCAGTGCGGATCAGAGGCAGGCCCACGAGCGCAGTCGGGTCGTCGCTTTGGATGGACGCGAGCAGTGCAATGCCCAGCCCTTCGCTTTTGGCGCTACCGGCGCAGTCATAGGGTTGTTCCGCGCGCAAATAGTTTTCAATTTCTTCTTCCGTGAGGTCTCTGAATTTGACCTCCACCGCTGCCAAGTCGACTTGCGAAAAGCCGCTGCGCTGGCACACCACCGCCACGGCGGTTTGAAAAATCACCGACTGACCGGACATTTGGCGCAATTGTTTGACCGCCCGCTCATGCGTGCCGGGTTTGCCCAAGGGCTGACCGTTCAGATCAGCTACCTGGTCGGAGCCGATCACCACCGCTTCGGGAAATTTGCGGGCCACTGCCTGTGCTTTGGCCAGCGCCAAGCGCAAGGCCAGTTCGCGGGGGGACTCATGGGCCTGGGGCGTTTCGTCGACCTCGGGGGACGCCACCTCAAATGGGACGCGCAGTCGGGAGAGCAGCTCGCGCCGATAAACGGAGGTGGAGCCCAGTATCAGGGGTTTGGCATCAGGTGAAGTCATGCGCCGATTCTAGTGACAGGGTTGGTCCCGCCTCGGGGTCGTGCTCTGCACAGGGCCTCAAACGGGTGATTTACACTGCAGACATGTCTCAAGAATTCTTTGCTGATCGGCTCGATATCAAGGCTTTTGCCAAATCCCAGGGGGCGCTTTCGGGCGAAACGCCGCTGTCCGGCTTTGATCGTTTGATGGCTGAGGCCCATGGCCTGAACCTCAGCCACCAGGTGGCCTGGACAGCGCAAGGCGAGATGCTTACAGGTGCTGGTGGGAGTGAGCAATGCTGGCTGCATGTGCAGGCCAGCCTGAGCTTGCCGCAAATTTGTCAACGCTGTCTCTCGGGCGTGGATACCGAGGTGACTGTGGCGCGGGATTTTCGTTTTGTGGCGACCGAAGCCCAGGCCGAGGCGGAGGACGAGGAGGCCGAAGAAGATGTGCTGGCTTGGTCCAAGAGTTTTGACCTGCTGGCACTCATTGAAGATGAGTTGCTCATGGCCATGCCCTTGGTGCCGGTTCATGAGGTGTGTCCCACGGTCGTCAAAATGAGTGCTCAGGACGAGAATTTTGAGTCCATTGAGGGCGAAAAACTCAATCCCTTTGCTGTTTTGGCCAGCTTTAAGGCCGATAAGTCAAAGTAAATCGAGCGAAATCAAGCAGTTAGGCTATAATTTGAGGCTTCGCACGGTTCACCCGGGCAACTCGCTAACCCCATTTAACCCTTGCCAGCCGCTGTGTCGATTGGCAAACAGATCAGGAGCCGACCATGGCCGTCCAACAAAACAAAAAATCGCCTTCCAAGCGCGGTATGCACCGTTCGCACAACGCACTGAACGTGCCCGGTATCGCTGTGGAGCCCACCACGGGCGAAACCCATTTGCGCCACCACATCAGCCCCACGGGCTTTTACCGTGGTCGCAAAGTGCTCAAGACCAAATCTGAAGCCTGATTCGTTAATCAAACCAAGGCCCGATGCTACCAACCGTAGCCTCGGGCCTTTGTCTTGATGCCTGTTCATTTTTCAACCGATTGTGCTGATGGCTATGACCACCATTGCCGTTGACTGCATGGGGGGAGACCACGGCCCCCGTGTCACTCTGCCGGCCTGTCAGAAATTTTTGGATCACCATCCAGAGGCTCATTTGCTCTTGGTGGGTTTGCCCCAGGCGCTCAGCGGTTTTTCACATCCCCGTGCGCGGGTGGTTGCGGCCACTGAGGTCGTGGGCATGGACGACCCGCTGGAAGTGGCGCTTCGCAAGAAAAAAGACTCCTCCATGCGCGTGGCCATTCAGCAGGTCAAAGACGGGACCGCCCATGCCGCAGTGTCCGCCGGTAACACCGGTGCCCTGATGGCCATTGCCCGGTATTTACTCAAGACCTTGGATGGCATTGACCGCCCTGCCATTGCAGCCCAAATTCCCAATGCGCTTGGAAAAGCCACCACGGTGCTCGATTTGGGCGCCAACGTAGATTGCACAGCAGAACATTTGTTGCAATTTGCAGTGATGGGCGCTGCGCTGGTCACGGTGCTGACCGATGACGTCAACCCCTCTGTGGGCTTATTGAATATTGGCGAAGAAGTCATTAAAGGCAATGAAACCATCAAAAAAGCCGGTGAATTGCTGCGATCTGCTGCCAACGCCGGTGATTTGAACTTTTGCGGCAATGTCGAAGGCAACGATATCTTCAAAGGAGTCGTTGACATCGTTGTGTGTGATGGGTTTGTGGGTAATGTGGCGCTCAAGACCAGCGAGGGCTTGGCTTCCATGTTTGGTGAGTTCTTGAAAACCGAATTTTCAAAGAATATCTTCACTAAATTTGCTGCTATCGTCGCCTATCCTGTTCTATCTGCATTTAAAAATCGGTTTGATCACCGTCGCTACAACGGCGCGGCCTTGCTGGGGCTGCGTGGCTTGGTGTTCAAAAGCCATGGTTCTGCAGATGCGATCGCCTTCGAAGTCGCCTTGAGTCGGGCGTATGATGCAGCCCGAAACAACTTGTTGGACCGGGTGCAGGCGCGAATTGTCCAGGCAACAGCTTTAGTGCTGGAAAAGCCTTTAGCAGATGCGCCCTGACCCGGCACAAAAATTAAATCCATGAGACGCTACGCCCGAATTACAGGTACCGGCAGCTACTTGCCGCCGCACCGCCTGAGCAATGCCGATTTGGTCGCCCAGCTGGCGGCCGATGGTGTTGAGAGTTCCGATGAGTGGATCGTCGAGCGCACCGGCATCCGGGCTCGGCATTTTGCAGATCCCGGTGTATTCAGCAGCGACTTGGCTTTGCAGGCTTGTCAAAACGCTTTGAAGGCGGCGGGTCTGAGCGCCCAGGACATCGACCTGATCATCGTGGCCACCTCCACGCCGGACATGGTGTTCCCGTCCACCGCCTGCATTTTGCAAAACAAACTTGGGGCCCACGGCTGTCCGGCCTTTGATGTTCAAGCGGTTTGCAGTGGCTTCGTCTATGCCTTGAGCGTGGCCGACGCCATGATCCAAACCGGAGCGGCCACCAAGGCACTGGTCGTAGGTGCGGAGGTGTTCTCGCGCTTACTCGATTTCAAAGACCGCACCACTTGCGTGTTGTTTGGCGATGGCGCCGGTGCCGTGGTGCTGCAGGCCAGCGATACCCCGGGCATCTTGGCCACCGACTTGCACGCCGATGGCAAGCATGTCGGTATTTTGTGTGTGCCGGGTCATGTATCGGGCGGCAAAGCGCTGGGCAATCCTTTGCTGCAAATGGATGGTCAAGCCGTTTTCAAGCTGGCCGTGGGCGTGCTGGAAGATTCGGCGCGTGCGGTGCTGGCCAAAGCAGGCAAAACCGATGCTGACATCGACTGGCTGGTGCCGCACCAAGCCAATATCCGGATCATGCAAAGCACGGCCAAAAAGCTCAAGTTGCCTTTGGATAAAGTGGTGGTGACGGTGGACCAGCATGGCAACACGTCGGCTGCCTCTATTCCGCTGGCGCTCGATTGGGCGGTTCGAGCGGGCAAGGTCAAGTCAGGCCAAAACCTGATGCTCGAAGGTGTGGGCGGTGGTTTTACCTGGGGTGCTGTGTTCTTGACCTTTTGAGTTGAGCCTTATCCAGGTCGCAACGATCCCATCATTTGAACAATCATTTATCAGTGCAGTGGCTATGAAACAGTTCGCTTTTGTTTTCCCCGGTCAAGGCTCCCAGTCGGTGGGCATGCTCGACGCCTGGGGCGATCATCCGGTGGTGCGTGAGGCGGTTCAGGAAGCCTCGGACGCACTCGGTGAGGATCTGGGTCGTCTGATCAAAGAAGGCCCCAAAGAAGATTTGGCACTGACGACCAACACCCAACCCGTGATGCTGTTGGCCGCCGTCGCCGCCTACCGCGTGTGGATAGCCGAAACCGGCGCCAAGCCTGCTGTCGTGGCGGGCCATTCACTGGGCGAGTATTCGGCCTTGGTGGCTTCGGGCGTGTTGACGCTGGCGCAAGCCACGCCACTGGTGCGTTTCCGGGCGCAGGCGATGCAAGATGCTGTGCCGGTGGGTACCGGCGCGATGGCGGCCATCTTGGGGATGGACGCCGCCAGCGTGAAGGCGGGTTGCGCCCAAGTGACTCAATCGTTTGGTCCCGGCTCCGCCGAAGTGGTGGAAGCGGTGAACTTCAACGACCCGGCTCAGACCGTGATTGCCGGCAGCAAGCTGGCGGTTGAAAAAGCCTGCGAGGCCTTGAAGGCCGCTGGCGCCAAGCGTGCTTTGCCCCTGCCCGTGTCGGCCCCGTTTCATTCCAGCTTGATGAAGCCCGCGGCAGAAAAACTGCGTGAGCGCCTCGCTACGGTGACACTGGCGCCAGTACAAATCCCCTTAATCAACAACATCGACGTGGCGGTTCAGACCGATGCCGCGGCGATCGTGGACGCCTTGTACCGTCAGGCTTTCGGCCCGGTGCGTTGGGTGGAATGTGTACAAGCCATCAAGGCACGGGGTGTGAGCACAGTGGTGGAATGCGGTCCAGGCAAGGTGCTGGCGGGCATGGTCAAGCGCATTGACGCCGAGATGACGGGCCTGCCTCTGTTCGACCCCGCAACGCTGGCGGATGTGAAAGGGCAATTGCTATGAGCGATATCATTTTTGAAGGCCAGGTGGCCCTGGTGACAGGCGCCTCTCGTGGCATCGGCGCGGCCATTGCGCATGAACTGGCTCAACGCGGCTTGAGAGTGATCGGCACCGCTACCACCGACGCCGGTGCGCAAAAAATCACGGAAGCCTTAGGGGCTTTCACGGCATGCAAGGGCATCAACCTCAATGTGAACGATGCAGCTGCTTGCGAAGCAGCCATTGATGCCATCGTCAAGGAATACGGTGGTTTGCAAGTGCTGGTCAACAATGCCGGCATCACCCGCGACAACCTGGCCATGCGCATGAAGGACGACGAGTGGGATGCGGTGCTGGACACCAACCTCAAGGCCGTGTTCCGCATGAGCCGCGCTGTGATGCGCACCATGATGAAGCAGCGTTACGGGCGCATCATCAGCATCACCTCGGTGGTGGGCGCTTCCGGTAACCCCGGGCAAGCCAACTACGCGGCCGCCAAGGCCGGCGTGGCTGGCATGACGCGCGCCCTGGCGCGTGAACTCGGTTCGCGCAACATCACCGTCAATTGTGTGGCCCCGGGCTTTATCGAGACCGACATGACCGCCCATTTGCCCGACGAGCAGCAAAAAGCGCTGCTGGGTCAGATTCCACTGGGACATTTGGGAAAGCCCGCTGACATCGCGCATGCGGTGGCCTACTTGGCTTCCCCCCAGGCCGCTTACGTCACCGGGCAGGAATTGCATGTCAATGGCGGCATGCACATGTAAGGTTAAAAACCAGCCGATTTGTCCGTGCGGCAGACCGATTGCAGGAAGTCCCTGTAAGGCGGCTAAAATCACGGATTCATTCACAACCCTTTGAGGGACTCATGAGCGATATTGAAGCACGCGTCAAAAAAATTATTGCCGAACAACTCGGCGTCGAAGAATCACAAGTGACCAGCGAAAAATCTTTCGTTGCCGATCTAGGTGCTGATTCGCTGGACACCGTGGAGCTGGTGATGGCGCTGGAAGACGAGTTCGGCATTGAAATTCCGGATGAGGACGCCGAGAAGATCACCACCGTCCAAAACGCCATCGATTACGCCAACACGCACAAAAAGGCCTGATGGTCTTTGCGGCGCGGTTTGCCAGAGTGCCGCCGTGTCGCCTGCTGTGGCAGGACAGGCTCACCCACGGGGTGAGCCTTTTGCAATAGCAGTTCGTCGGTCAGTCCAGCCAACCCTATAGCAAACACAGAAATTTATGTCCCGTCGCCGCGTCGTCATTACTGGATTGGGTTGCATCAGCCCGGTGGGAAACACCGTGTCAGATGCTTGGACTCAGCTTCTCGCGGGTCAGTCCGGTATTGACCTGATCACCAAATTTGACGCCTCCAACTTTGCCTGCAAGATTGCCGGTGAGGTCAAGGGCTTTGATTTGGAGTCCTATATCGGCTCCAAAGAAGCCCGCACCATGGATACTTTCATCCATTACGGCATCGCCGCCGCGGTTCAGGCGGTGAAAGATGCGGGTCTCGCCACTGGCGAGGCGCTCACGGACGAGCAAGCCTGTCGCATTGGCTGCATGATTGGCTCCGGCATCGGGGGCTTGCCTCTGATTGAAGACACCCATGCTGAGTTGACCAACCGCGGTCCACGCCGTATCTCCCCGTTTTTTGTGCCGGCTTCCATCATCAACATGATTTCCGGCCACGTCTCCATGCGTTTTGGCTTCAAAGGCCCGAACCTGGCGATCGTGACCGCTTGCACCACCGGCTTGCACAACATTGGCGACGCTGGTCGCATGATCGAATACGGCGACGCGGATGTGATGGTTGCCGGCGGTTCTGAAGCTACGGTGTCACCGCTGGGCGTAGGCGGCTTTGCTGCCATGCGAGCCTTGAGCACCCGCAACGACGATCCCAAGACTGCATCGCGTCCCTGGGACAAAGACCGTGATGGTTTTGTGCTCGGCGAAGGCGCTGGCGTCATGGTGCTGGAAGAGTACGAGCACGCCAAAGCGCGCGGCGCCAAAATTTACGCGGAACTGGCCGGTTTTGGTATGAGCGCAGACGCCGGTCATATGACCGCTCCCAGCATGGATGGCCCGCGCCGTGCCATGGTGGCAGCCTTGCGCAACGCCGGTGTTAACGCCGATCAAGTGGACTACCTGAACGCGCATGGCACGTCTACGCCGCTGGGGGACATCAACGAGACCAACGCCATCAAGGCGGCTTTAGGTGATCACGCGAAAAAGACGTTGGTGAACTCCACCAAGTCGATGACGGGTCACCTCTTGGGTGGCGCCGGTGGCATTGAGTCGATCTTCACCGTGTTGGCGGTTCATCATCAGAAAAGCCCGCCCACGATCAATATCTTCAACCAAGACCCCGAGTGTGATTTGGACTATTGCGCCAACACCGCCCGGGACGTGAAGATCGACGTGGCCGTCAAAAACAACTTTGGATTTGGCGGCACCAACGGCACGCTTGTATTTAAGCGCATCTGACACCCGCTCAGAGTTCGCACAATGAACAAGGCCCCGGCAGTGACTTATCTGGTGGGGCCTTCTGTTTTCTTGAGGGCATTGGCTTACTTACTCTTTTTATTGGGTGCCTTGAGCACGCTGGCCCTACTGACTCAAACCCCCTTATCGATCTGGCGCTGGGCTTTGTCCTTGTCGGTTCTGGCTGGTTGCGGGTGCTTGGCTTGGTCATGTGGGCGCCATGAAGAGCAGGGTCGATTGGTATGGGATCGTCAAATATGGCATTTTGTGGAGAACAGCGAATCCACCGGGGACATTCAGGTGCGCCTCGATTGGCAGTCCGGCTTGCTGTTGACGTTTGATTCTGCTGGACAACGCACGCGCTGGCTGTGGCTGGCGCAAGCTTCGTCGCCCAGACTTTGGCCAGCTCTGCGACGCGCCGTGTGGGCGCCGCGCGCCGTCACAAACCCAGCGCAGGCGGGCGCAAAGGCTGACGAATTTTTGGGGAGTCGGCCATGACGCTGTCGACGTCTCAGATCGCGCAAGACAGCGATTGGCTCCTGGTCCAGCGCACCTTGACCGGTGATGACGGCGCATTCGAGTTACTGGTCATCAAGTACCAAAGGCGCGTTCAGCGCCTGGTGGCGCGACTGGTGCGCGATAAAGACTTGATTGAGGACATCGCCCAGGAAACTTTCATCAAGGCTTACCGGGCTTTGCATCAATTTCGTGGCGAGTCGCAGTTTTACACCTGGCTGTACCGCATAGCGGTCAATACGGCTAAAAAATTCTTGTTGCAGCTCCAGCATGAGCCCATGGTGTTACCGCAAGCCGAAAATAAAGAGGACGACGATGAAACTTTTTTCGCGCGCCACGAACCAAGTCATGACAA
>CANGMW010000015.1 GCA_947454695.1 Comamonadaceae bacterium
ACGAGCTGGGTGGACATCACCAGTAAAGTGACGGGGACTGCGATCAGCAGGACCAATGCGACGTTGTCTGGAGGAACTAATAAAAGTATCCAGTTCCAAGTGCGCGATACGGCGGGCAATGCAGGTGTGACGGCCACGCAGGCGTACACGCTGGACACTGTTTCACCTGATATCCCTACCGGCAATCTCGTGCATGGTGTCTCTAACGACACGGGTTTCAGTACAACAGACAACATCACGAATAACACGAAGCCGCAACTCAGAGTATTGGCGGAGCATGGTGCGACGGTGACAGTCACTGTGGGAGGGACCATATACACCGGCGTTGAAAGCACTGCGTCGGGACAATACCAAGTGAATATTACAAACGCACTTTTGGATGGCTACCACACGCCCTCCATCAAAGTGATGGATGCAGCAGGCAACAGTACTATTGCGAATGGTACGGCATTCAAGGTAGATACGACATCACCCATAGCCCCCACTGATTTGCCTTTGTATGAGGTTTCAGCAGTGGATGTTGCACACATTATCGAGGCGGCATTCATTGAGGACACCACTTTGATGAATACCCATTCAGGAGTGATCACGATCAGCGGGGGCGGCGACACGAGGATATTTGATTTTTCTGTTGCCAGCAACGCAATCCAAACAACTTACTACAACAACGATCCCCTATACCCGATTACCACTATAACGACGCCTCTGGGCGTGGTCTCCCTTAGCGCCTGGACCAATCGCCTCTCAGTCAGCCTGGCAAGCAACCTTAACGGCGACACGACCTACACCTTTCATGTTGACCCCGGTGTTTTGTGTGACATGGCGGGAAACGTACTGAAAAACTCACAAGGAAACGTCAGTGCTCTTGATATTCAGTTCACGACAGCTCCTAGCTTAATCAATCTTTCACAAGTTGCTTCGGGAACGGCGCCAGCTTTAGGCTTTGTGATCAACGGTGGTTGTTCGGGTGACATGAGCGGCTGGACTGTCTCCGCTGCCGGCGATGTCAACGGGGATGGTTTGGCGGATGTGATCATTGGCGCGCCATGGGGTGACAAAAGCGATCGTCCGGACTCCGGCAGAAGCTACGTCGTGTTTGGAAAATCCGGGCAATATGTAGCAGACCCAGTCAATTTATCAGCAGTGGCGTCTGGTTTAGGTGGTTTTGTCATCGAAGGGCGTGCAACGCTTGATGCAAGCGGCTGGAGCGTCAGTGCTGCTGGTGATGTGAACGGGGATGGTCTGGCTGATTTGATTATTGGTGCTAAATATGATGACGACAATAGCCAATCTTCTACAGGCCGCAGCTATGTGGTGTTTGGCAAGACAACTTCAACTGCTGTTGATCTGGCAACAGTATTTAATGGCACCGGTGGCTTTGTGATCAAAGGAGCGGGGGCGAATGACCAGAGCGGTTATAGCGTATCGGAAGCAGGCGATGTGAACGGTGACGGTTTGGCCGATCTGATTGTTGGTGCGCCTTATGCTGATCCAACTGCAGGGGCGAACGCGGGTAGAAGTTATGTCGTGTTCGGAAAAACCAGCGCGGGAGGGAATATAGATTTATCGAATGTGGTGACGGGCACGGGTGGTTTTGTCATCAATGGCCAAGGCGCAGATGACCAAAGTGGCTATAGCGTGTCAGCTGCGGGCGATGTGAATGGAGATGGCTATGCTGACTTGATCGTGGGGGCCAACCATAACGACCCGAACGCCACCGCTAACGCGGGAGCCAGTTATGTCGTATTTGGTAAATCCACCGGCGTTGCAGTTGATTTGTCCAAAGTGGCATCAGGAACAACGGGTGCGGGCGGGTTTGTGATTAAAGGAATGTGCGCATCGGCCCAAAGTGGCTGGAGCGTGTCTGCCGCCGGCGATGTGAACGGTGATGGTTTGGCCGATTTGATTGTGGGGGCACCTTACAGTGCGACGGTCAATGGGGTGCTTTCTTTGCCTAATGCAGGCCGTAGTTTTGTGGTTTTTGGCAAAACCGACACGAGTGCCGTCGATTTGTCCAAAGTGGCATCTGGCACCCTAGACGCGGGTGGTTTTTTGATCAATGGGCAAGGCGCTAGTATTTTGAGCGGTTGGAGTGTGTCTTCTGCGGGTGATATGAACGGCGACGGCTTGGCTGATCTGATCATTGGAGCCAAGTACGGTAGTACGACGAACGCAGGGCGAAGCTATGTGGTATTTGGTCAAACAGGAACGGCGACGATCAGTCTGTCCGATGTGGAAAATCGTCGAAATGGCTTCGTGATCAACGGTCAGAGTGCCGACGATCAGAGTGGCTTCAGCGTGTCTGCTGCAGGTGACGTGAATGGCGATGGTTTGGCTGATTTGATCATCGGAGCTCCCGACAGCAACCCAACTGCAGCCACGAGTACTGCAGGCCGCAGCTATGTGGTTTTTGGTTCTACAACGGGTGCTTTTGGACAAACTTCCGTTGATCTGATGGGGACGATTTACGGCGAAACGCTCTCTGCCGCAATCGATACTCAAACAGTGGTGGGTGGTGCCGGCAATGATGTCCTTATAGGGCACGGGGGTGCTGACATTCTTTCTGGTGGCAGCGGTAATGACACCTTGGTCATCAACGCCAGCAACATCACGGCGCTGAGTTCCAAATTTGGTGCCGGTGGCAACACCACACAACTGGCCCGCATCGACGGCGGCAGCGGTTTTGATACGCTGAAGCTGGCATCTAACAGTGGCGATTTGGATTTGAGCCAGATTGCCAACCAAGGTGGGATGGGGGCCAATGGTGGCTCGCGCCTTGAATCCATAGAGCGTATTGACATCGCTACAGATACATCTGCGAACGTACTGACTGTGCAGGCGCAGGATGTGACCGACATGACAGAAATGAATCTGATCAACAGCGGAAATTTCGCTGCACTGGGTTGGAGTGACAGCACGGTGAGTGCTAGCGGCGCATCCTACACGTTCTCGGCCACTGAGCAGTTTCATCAATTGGTGATTGATGCTGGAAGTGAAGACACCGTCTATCTGAGTGGTGCAATTTGGACCAATGCGGGTACGGTCAAAAACACCAATGCCAACGCCACGTACACCGTGTACCAAAATGCCTCGCAACATGTGGAGGTGCTATTGCGCAGTGGAGGAACTCAATTTGTAGAGTCTTCCTATTTAGATCTTTCGTCCGTCTCGCTCGGGGTGGGTGGCTTTGTGATCAACGGTCTGTGTGGCGCGGACCAGAGCGGCTACAGCGTGGCGGCGGCAGGCGATGTGAATGGTGATGGGTTTGCGGACTTTATTGTGGGTGCCCCCCGCAGTACCACCACGGCTGGCGTTGAGGCTGGGCGCAGTTATGTGGTGTTTGGTAAAGCCAACACCACTGCCGTCGATTTGTCCAAAGTGGCATCCGCATCGATTGACGCGGGTGGTTTTGTGATCAACGGCCAGGGCGCCACTGATCGGAGTGGTTGGAGTGTTTCTGCAGCAGGGGACGTCAACGGAGACGGTCTGGCGGATTTGATTGTCGGTGCGCCGTACAGTGACCTTACATCAACCCTCACAGAGGCCGGACGCAGCTATGTCGTGTTTGGTAAAACCAACACGAGCGCCATTGATTTGTCCAAAGTGGCCTCTGGAACAACCGGTGCGGGTGGCTTTGTGATCAACGGCCAGTGCGCAACAGATTTGAGTGGTTGGAGTGTGTCCGCCGCTGGGGACGTCAATGGTGACGGTCTGGCGGATGTGATCATTGGTGCCAAGTTCAGTGATCCATTATCAACAGCCCTTAACGCCGGGCGCGGCTACGTCGTATTTGGCAAGACCACCAGTTCATCCGTCGATTTGAATACTTTGGCGACGAATCACAGTGGATTCATGATTAACGGCAGGCTTGCTAGTGAACAGAGCGGCTACAGCGTATCGGGGGCGGGTGATGTGAATGGAGATGGCTTGGCAGATTTGATCGTCGGTACGCCCAATTTTCAAAATGGTGCTCAAGAAGCTATGGCCGGGGCTACATTTGTGGTGTGGGGGAAAACGGATTCCTCGAATGTCGATATAGATTCTTTAAATAAGGGAACTGGAACAGGCGGTTTCGTTATTCCCGGCCGGGGATCGTCTGAATGGTCCGGTTGGAGCGTGTCTGCTGCTGGCGATGTCAATGGGGATGGTTTGGCGGACCTGATTGTGGGTGCGCCGGGCGGAAAACCAGACGCCGGTGCAAATGCCGGACGATCGTATGTGGTTTTTGGTAAAACAAATACGGATTACATCGATGTCGGCTACTTGCAACAGGGCCAAGGACATGGCTTTATGATTTCTGGTGCGAGTGCGGGCGATCAAAGTGGTTACAGCGTTTCTTCTGCGGGGGATGTGAATGGTGACGGACTCGCTGATTTGATCGTGGGCGCGCCTTATAGCGATCCGGCAGGAGGTGTCACCGCTGGGAGAAGTTATGTGGTGTTTGGTAGGACCCTTGTGTCGGGAGTGGCAATTAGTGATGTGGCTTTGGGCACCGGTGGCTTTATGATCAATGGCCAGGGAGCGAGTGACCAGAGCGGCTGGGCAGTGTCCGCTGCGGGTGACGTGAATGGCGATGGCTTGGCAGATCTGATGGTTGGCGCGCCGCTCAGCGATCCAGCTGCCGGCTCGAATGCGGGGCGTAGCTATGTGATTTTTGGTTCTACTGATGGTGCTTTCAGCAAATCCGCGGTAGATTTCATGGGCACCAGCGGGAACGACACCTTGGTTGGCACGGTGGATGGCCAGACACTGGTCGGTGGCGCCGGCAATGACACCCTCACAGGACACGGCGGTGCAGACGTTCTGTACGGGGGCAGCGGCGACGATACCTTCGTCATCAACACCACCAACATCACGGCGCTGGGTTCTGCATTTGGTGCAGGCGGCAACACCGCGCAGCTGGCTCGTGTGGATGGCGGCAGCGGCATTGACACCTTGAAACTGGCCGCCTCTGGCCTCACTCTGGACCTCACGATTATTGCCAACCAAGGCGGCATGATGCCCGAAGGCGGCTCACGCATTCAGTCAATTGAACGCATTGACATGAACGGGAATACGACGGGGGTTCCAAACAACAACCTGAAGCTGTCTCTCAAAGATGTGCTGGACATGAGCAGCGTGAACAGTTTTAACAATGTGAATGGCTGGAATTTGTCCGCCACCAACTTTGGGGGCACCTTGCGCCATCAGTTGGTCGTGGATGGAAATACCGGTGACATTGTGACGTCTAGTGGCTGGGGTGCAAGCCTTGGCACTGTCAACAACAATGGGCACACGTACGATGTTTACGATCAGGGCCTGTATGCCCAATTATTGGTAGACCACAACATCACCCGCAATGTGATTTAAAGTCGGCTTTGGACATTTCCAAAAAAGGCTGTAAAGATGGATTTGCTCTGGCAGCGCGTGCGTGCTCAGCCCGCAGCGCCTCTGGCTTGGTTGGAGTTGCTCAAGGGCTACCGGACGCTTGAACTGGACTGGCAAGCCAACTATGTGGCGAGACAGGCCCGTCGGCTGAACGCTGATTCAAGCGCATTAAATAAAGCGCTTGAATACGGCGACGCCCGCCAATTGCAGGGCGATGATGGCGTGCTCGGGCGCTCAGCAGTGGTCGATGCGGCGCGGCGCATCCTATTACTTGAAGCGCAAGTTCGCGCCCACCCCGGTGATTGGCTCAGTTGGCTGTACCTGGCGCGCCTGCTCGAGATGAGCCCGCAGGAGAGCGCAGACCTGAGCGCATCCAAAGCACTGACGTCAGCCCAGGCCTTGGAACCACTGGTCGGCGAGTCCTTGCATATGCTGGGGGTCTGGCGCTTGAACGCAGATGAACCGGCTGCCGCAGTGCAAGCATTTTCTGGGTTGTTGAGCATCACCCCTTTGCGCCACGGCTCCATGCTGTACCTGGGTGAGGCGCTGTTGCGGATCGACAATTTGCCGGCAGCCGAAAAGGCGTTTGCCCGGGCCTCCTTGTCTTCCAACCCGGACTTTTTGTTGTTGTTGGCGCAAAAAGTGTATGCGCACAATTATTGGCGGGAAGCACAGCAAGTGCTTCGCAAGGCTTTGGATTTGTACCCCTCCCGGGCGGACCTCTGGCTGGCGCTCGCGCACATGCAGTCAGAAGTCTATGACCTGGAAGATTGTCGGCAGAGTGTGGCGCGAATTTTGGCATTGGAGCCGCAGAACGCCCAAGCCAAACTGCTGCAAGCGGGCCTGCAGGGGCGCATGGGCGACGCGCGTGCCCATCTGAGTTTGTTGCAAGCGGCGCATTTAAAAGCCGGTGACCCGATGGCACGAACTGCCTCAGGCATTGCCATGACGGCTTTGTACAACGACCAGTTGTCCGCACAAGAAGTCATGGCCCTACACCGCGAAGTGTGCGCGCCCATCGAGTCGGGCGTAGCCGCTCACACAACATTCAGTAATGAGCGAAGCAGTCAGCGCCGTTTGCGCATTGGTTTTGTGACGGGCGATTTGCACCGACAGCACCCGGTCAATATTTTCATGTTGCCAGTGCTCAAACGACTGGACCACAAGCGCTTTGAGGTGTGCGTCTATCATACCGGCACCATGCACGATGGCTACACACGGCAGGCCAAACAAGCCGCCGATCGCTGGCTCGAAGCGGCCAAGCTGGATGACACAGCGTTGCAGCGGGCCATTGTGTCTGATGAGGTCGATGTTTTGGTGGATCTGGCCGGACACACGTCTTCGCATCGATTGGGCGTATTTGCCATGCGGGCGGCCCCCGTGCAAGCTACTTTTTTGGGTTACCCGCACTCCACCGGATTAAGCCGGATCAACTGGCTGATTGGCGACGCCACGGTGAGCCCCAAAGAGCATGCGCATTTGTTCAGCGAAGGCATTGCGCAGCTGCCCGGCAGCGTTTTTTGTTGGAGCAATGACGAAATCTACCCCTTGCCCCAGCCCCGCGCGCCCGATGCGCCCCTGGTGCTGGGTTCTTTCAACAACGCGATGAAGTTGTGCCCGCAGACCATCGCTTTATGGGCTAACGTGCTCAAGGCGTTGCCCGATGCGCTTTTGCTGCTCAAGGCGCCTTCCTTGCGTGATTCGGCCGTTCAAGCGCGATTTACGACCCTGTTTTCTGATCAAGGCATCGACGCTGAGCGCTTGATGTTCCGTGGCCCCACTGGGCTGGCGGACATGATGCAAGAGTACGGCGACATCGACATTGCCTTGGATCCAACGCCTTACAACGGGGGAACGACCACCTTGCAAGCCTTGTGGATGGGCGTGCCGGTGGTGACGCTGCTGGGCGGTAATTTTGTGAGCCGCATGGGGGCGAGTTTTATGCGCACCTTGGGTCGACCCGAGTGGGTGGCTCAAACCGAATCGGCGTATGTTGACGCGGTGGTGAAGCTTGCAGGTGATTTGCCCGCACTGCGCGCCAGCCGATCGGCATTGCGTGAGCGCATGGCGACTTCTGCGCTTTGCGATATCCAAACCTATGTTCGTCATTTCGAAAACCTCTTGGTCCGCATGTGGGACGATGAACTTAAGGGCAAAACGTCCGGCAAGCTTTTGCTCAACAACGCTGCATAAATCGCAGCGCGTATGTTCTTACAATGGCGTGGAATTGCTTTTGAAACCACTTTGAAAGCGCAACGCGTTTCCCTATGAAAACCACTGACGTGAGCCAACAGTTCGGCCTCGAGTTCATCACCTCGCCCCATTTTTTAGCTTGGCTGCATGAGCAAGAACTCTCCCTGGCAATCTCGACCTATGAGATTGGCAAGCTGTTCTTGCTGGGTCTTGGTGAAAACGGCGCCATGTCGGTTTTTGAGCGCACCTTCAACCGCTGCATGGGCATGTGCCCCACGAGCAATGGCTTTTACATGAGCAGCAAACGCCAAATTTGGCGTTTTGAAAATGCACTTCAGCCTGGTGAGACACAAGACGGCTATGACCGTTTGTATGTGCCGCAAGTGGGCTACACCACGGGCGATTTGGATGTGCATGACATGGCGGTGGACGATCAGGGGCGCTTGGTGTTTGTCAACACCTTGTTTGGATGCCTGGCCACCTTGAGCGAAACTCACAGCTTTAAGCCGCTGTGGCAACCCCCGTTTTTGACGGGATGGGCGGCACAAGACCGTTGCCATCTGAATGGCTTGGCCCTGCGCGACGGGCGGCCTGCATTTGCGACGATGGTGGGCAGATCCGATACGCCGGACGGCTGGCGCCAGCACCGGGTCGAGGGCGGCTTGGTCATGGACGTGCAGAGCAACGACGTGGTGGCTCAAGGCCTGTCGATGCCGCATTCACCCCGCTGGTACCAAGATCGGCTTTGGTTGCTCAATTCAGGAACCGGGGAATTTGGCTATGTCGATCTGAAAACCGGACGTTTTGAAGCGGTGACGTTTTGCCCTGGCTACATGCGGGGCTTGCATTTCCACGGGGATTACGCCTTGATAGGTTTGTCCAAGCCGCGCGATAACCGCACATTCCTCGAGCTGACTTTGAGTGAGCAATTGCGTGCTCGCCAAGTCAATGCCCGTTGCGGTGTCGAGGTGATTGACCTCCGCTTGGGACGTTCTGTGCATTCGCTTTACTTTGAAGGCCTGGTCAACGAGCTCTACGACGTGATAGCGCTGCCCGGTGTTCGGCGCCCCATGGCGCTGGGTTTTGCCAATGAGGACATTGACCGCATGATCAGTATCGAGGCTTAACGCCCAACGTTTGGGTGTTCCTGCGGGTGTTTGCAGGGTCTGCAGAGCGGCGACAATAGCACCCCATGCAACTTCAGAACATTCTTTTCTCGCAAGGCTTTGGCACGCGCCGGGTTTGCGCCGGTCTCATCCAACAAGGCCATGTGAGGGTCTACCTCCCAGACGCCACCGAGCCGGTGGTCTGCAACGATGCGGCCGAAGAGTTCGAAGAAAACGGTTTGCGTTTTTCGGTTCAAGGGGTGGACTGGCCTTACCAGGCGTTGGCTTACCTGATGCTCCACAAACCCGCAGGCACCGAGTGTTCGCAAAAGCCATCCACCTGGCCGAGCATCTACACCTTGCTGCCGGCGCCCCTGCGCCAGCGGCCGCAAAAAGCGGCGGTGCAGGGCGTGCAGGCCGTGGGGCGACTCGATCAGGACACCACTGGCATGCTCTTGCTCACCGATGACGGCAAGTTCATCCATCGCATGAGTTCACCTCGCCACCATGTGCCCAAGGTCTATGAGGTAACGGTGAAGCACGCGCTGGACGAAGCGCAAGTTCAGAAATTGTTGGCTGGCGTGGTGCTGGATGACGACCCCAAGCCCGTGCGCGCGGCGGCGTGTGAAATGGTCACGCCCTTGCACCTGCGCCTCACCCTGACCGAAGGCAAGTACCACCAGGTCAAACGCATGGTGGCCGCCGTGGGGAACCGGGTAGAAGGCTTGCACCGCTCGCAAATCGGGGGCCTGGCCTTGCCCGCCGATCTGGCGCCGGGGCAATGGCGGTGGTTGAGCGCTGCCGATTTGCAGCTGATCAGTGGGGCGGCCAAAGCTGCGGCCTGAGTGCCCTCACCAGCCTCGGCACTCAAGTCGGGGCAGTGCGCGATCCAAACGAAGAGCTCAGCGAAGTTCTCAGCGAGTTTTTAAGCGAAGTTCTAAGTCATATCGGCCAAGAACTGCACCAGCAAGTCGTTGGTGCGTTCAGTCTGCTCACGGTGGGGCGAGTGCCCGCAAGCGGCCAGGGCTTGGCGCTGTATCAAGTTGTCGGACAGCGCCATCTGGTCGATTTGTGCCATCGTGCCGTAGGGGTCATCCAAGCCTTGAATCGCCAACACGGGCGCAGTGATGCGCCGGCAGTCGGGCCGGATATCAAAGTGCCGAAAGCCTTCGCTCAACCACACCTCGTTCCATTGCCAGAAGGCGCAGTCCACGTCGGCGTGGTAGCGTGCTAGCCGTTGGCGCAGATCGCCTTGCTCAAAAGCCACACGCGCTTGGGCGATGGCTTGCAGGGAGATGGCTTCGACCATGACATGGGGCGCCATCACGATGCAAGCGGTGACGGGATACCGGCTGGCATACAGCAAGGCGATGCTGGCGCCGTCCGAGTGACCGAGCAACACGGGTTGGTCGATGTGGAGTTCTTCCAGCAAGGCCGGCAGCATCACCCAAGCCTCTTGGTGCATGTAGTCCGGCAGCAAACGCCCACAGCGTTGGCCCAGTTGCTCGCCGGGTTCACCCCGGACATCGGGCACACTGTCGGACTGGCCGTAGCCGCGACGCGAATAAACCCAACCGGCGCGGCCGCTGGCTGCACATACCTGGTCTGGCCAGTCGCGCCACATCGCTACCGAGCCCAAACCCTCATGCAAAAACACAAGGGGAGCTTTCTGGCTGGCGAGGGCAGGAATGTGACGGACTTCCAGGCCCACGCCCTGTACGTTGATCGTGCGCAAACTCATGACACCATGTTACTTGACGGGGCATTTAAGCCAAGGCTGGCCGGTACACTAGCGGGTCTGACCTGATAAAAGCGAACGATTGTGAAATTTTTGTCCCGTGCCTTATTGGCCGTCTTGCCCTTTTTCTTCCTGAGCGTCCATGCGCAAGCGCCCGGCAAATCGGCGATGCCCATCTTTGTCATGAACTCGCTGGAAGCCAGTGTCAGTGTGATTGATCCCTTGACTTGGACGGAGACGCAGCGCATTCCCACGGGCAAGGAGCCACACCATCTGTACCTGACGCCCGATGAGAAGTCGCTCATCATCGCCAATGCCTTGGGTGATTCCTTGCTGTTCATTGATCCGCGAACTGCCCAGGTTCAACGCACGGTGCGTGGTATTTTGGACCCCTATCAGTTGCGTTTTTCGCCGGACATGAAGTGGTTTGTCACCGCAGCCAATCGCTTGAACCATGTGGATATTTACCAATGGGACGGCAGCAACCTGCATTTGGCCAAACGCATTCACACAGGCAAGACGCCCAGTCATATCTGGATCAATAGCAAGAGCTCGGTGATCTATGCCACCATGCAAGACAGTGATGAACTCGTGGCCATCGACCTGCTCAAGCAAGAGTTGATGTGGCGCCAAGCCACCGGATCGCTCCCCGCCGATGTATTTGGCACGCCCGACGATCACTATGTGCTGGTGGGCTTGACCGGCGGCTCCGGTGTGGAGGTGTATGACGTCAGTGGCGCCCGCCCCGTGAAAACTCAAACCATTCCCACCGGCAAGGGGGCACATGCTTTTCGCGCCGCCGGTGACCAGCGTCATGTGTTCGTGAGTAACCGCGTGGCCAACACCATCAGCAAGATCGATTTCCAAACCATGACGGTCGTGGACAACTACCCGGCTCCCAGCGGGCCGGATTGCATGGACGTGATGTCCGATGGCCACACCCTGTTGGTCGCGTCGCGTTGGGCAGGCAAACTCAGCGTCATCGACACCAGCACCCGCAAGGTGGTGCGACAGGTGCGCGTGGGCAAGTCCCCGCACGGCGTGTGGACACTGGACCATGCGCCACGCCAATAAAGTGTCGGCCAGGCGGCGCTTTGCGCTGGCCTGTTTGAGCGGCCTGGTTCTGGCAAACGCCAGCCTTGGCCAAGCCACCGCCGCTTCTGCGGCCTGCGACAAGCCCCTGTACCTGACGCTGGACACCGGTCACATGGCGGTGGCGCCCTGGATGGCGCAGGTCTTGCAGCGCCAGCAGGTCAAGGTCACTTTTTTTGCGGCACATGAACCTACCCGGGAAGGCGACGGCAGTTTGGGCCAGCACTGGGCCAGCTGGTGGGCAGAGCGGGGCCGCGAGGGGCACGAGTTTGCCTCGCACACCCTGGACCATGTCTACTGGCGCGCCGATGTGCCCGGGTCTGAGCCGCGTTTTGAAGTGCGACCTTCCGCTGGCCCCAACAGCGGACAGACTTCGCGCATGAGTGAAGCCCAGTATTGCGATCAAATCCGTGCGGCAGACCAGCGTTTGGCGCAACTCACCGGCAAGCCCAGCCTGCCAATGTTTCGTGCGCCGGGTGGCAAGACCTCGCCGGCGCTGCTGGCGGCTGCCCAGCGCTGCGGCTACCGCCATGTGGCTTGGGCACCTGCCGGTTTTTTGGGAGATGAGTTGCCCAGCGACAAATTCAGCAATCAGTTTTTACGGGACAAAGCCTTGCGCGACATCCGCTCGGGCGATATTCTGATGGCGCACTTGGGCATCTGGTCGCGCAAAGAGGTCTGGGCTACCGGTGTGCTTGAGCCGCTGATCGTGGGGCTCAAGGCCAAAGGCTTTTGTTTCCGAACCCTGCGCGATCATCCTGACTATGCGGCCTGGGTGGCCGACCATCCCCACTGAGCCCCAAGGACCCATGGACACCTTAAGCAACGCATTTGCAAGTCTTCAGCAGTGGCTGTTTGAGTCACTGGTGCAGCCGCTCGCGTTCGGGCTGGGGCTGGGCAACTTGCTGGAAGACGCATTTGATGCCACCGGCTGGTTGCTGGTGGGCCTGTTGCAATTGCTCGTCTTGCTGCTGGTGATTGCCCCCTTGCAACGCTGGCGGCCGGTAGAGCCGGTTACCGATGTGCGCACCGTTCGCACCGACATGCTCTACACCGTGATCCACCGTCTGGGCCTGTTCCGGCTGGTCTTGTTTTTCACCCTGAGCCCTTTACTAGATGATGTGCTGGGCCAGCTGCGCGTGCTGGGCTTGCCCACCTTTCATTTGGATGACCTGTGGCCCGGTGTGACCGATCTGGCCTGGGTGAGTCTGCTCCTGTACCTGCTGCTGTTTGATTTTCTGGATTACTGGATCCACCGGGCCCAACACCAGTGGGACTGGTGGTGGCGCTTGCATGCCTTGCACCATGCCCAGCGGCAGATGACGATGTGGAGCGACAACCGCAACCATCTGCTGGACGATCTGATCCGCGATGTGCTGGTGGTGGTGTTCGCCCAGTTGGTGGGGGTGGCCCCCTCGCAGTTCGTGGCCATCGTGGCCTTCACCCAACTCAGCGAGAGTTTGCAGCATGCCAATTTGCGCGTGTGGTTTGGCGCCTGGGGTGAGCGTCTGTGGATCAGCCCGCGCTTTCACCGCTTGCACCACAGCATTGGCTTAGGCCACGAATCCAAAGGGCGGGGCACTTTGGGTGGGGCTAATTTTGGCGTGCTGCTGCCCTGGTGGGACATGCTCTTTGGCACGGCCAATTTTGAAAAACGGTTTGACCCCACGGGGGTGCGCGATCAGGTGGAACAAGGTCGCGACTACGGCCAGGGTTTTTGGGCTCAGCAATGGCTGGGTCTGAAGCGTCTGGTCGGACGCGCCTGAGCCTGGCGCCAAAGGGACCACACCATGAACCTGTTTTTTGATTCTCTGTGGCGGGCCTTGGCCTATTGCCTCATGCCCCGGGTGATCGTGTTGTCCCTCGTGCCCCTGTTCATCATGACCGGCATGACCCTGCTGAGCGCTTATGTCTTTTGGGACACCGCCATGGATGCCACGAGCAGCTGGCTGATTCAGTTTTCATTGCTGGAGAGTTTGTCGAAATTACTCATCAGCGTGGGACTGGGGCACCTCAAATCATTCCTGATTCCCATGGTGGTGCTGATGGTCGCCTTGCCCTGTATCGTGGCGCTGACGCTCATGGCCGTGTCTTGGATCATGACGCCGATGGTGGTGGGCGTGGTGGCCCGACGTCGTTTTGCTGACCTGGCGCGCCTTCATGGCGGTACCTGGTGGCGCGGCGTGCTGTTTGGATTGAGCGTGAGCGTCATGGCAGTGCTGGCCATGCTCGCGTCCTTGCCCTTGTGGCTGATTCCGCCGCTGGCGATGGTGCTGCCACCGATCATCTGGGGCTGGCTGATATACCAAGTGATGGGCTATGACGTCCTGAGTGTTCACGCCAGCCATGCTGAGCGGGCGGAGATTTTTCGCCGTTACCGAGGCTGGCTCCTGCTCATTGGTGTGATGGCCGGCTACATGGGTTCCGCGCCGGGCATGCTGTGGGCCCTGGGCGGTATGGCGGTAGTGTTTGCACCCGTGTTGGTGCCGCTGGCCATCTGGATTTATGTGTTTGTATTTGCTTTTTCGGCGCTGTGGTTTGCGCACTTTTGCTTGGCGGCCTTGGCCCAACTACGCAGCGAGCCGATGGATGCGTCACCCGCCCCGCCGGCCAGCACTTTGTTGAATTCAAATTGAATTGAGACGTGTATGAACTTTGGTCTGATCATCATTGGCGACGAAATCCTCTCCGGCAAACGGGCCGACAAACACCTGCCCAAAACCATTGAGCTCTTGCACGCGCGCGGCTTGACGCTCTCGTATGCTGATTACGTGGGGGATTCGCCCGAGCGCATCACCCAAGCCCTGAGCCGAGCGTTCGCCAGCGGTGATGTGGTGTTCTCCTGCGGCGGCATTGGGGCTACGCCCGATGACCACACCCGTCAATGCGCAGCGCGTGCGCTGGACCGCCCGCTGGTCTTGCATCCACAAGCGGAGTTGCTGATTCGCGAGCGTATGAAAGACGTGGCCAGCGAGCAGGGCGTGCCCTACGAGCCCGACCGTGCGGACAACATCCACCGCCTGAACATGGGCACCTTTCCGCAGGATGCACAGATCATCCCCAACCCTTACAACAAGATCCCGGGTTTCAGCTGTGCCGGACAAGGCGCAGGGGCGGTGTATTTCGTGCCCGGTTTTCCGGTGATGGCCTGGCCGATGATCGAATGGGTGCTGGACACGCACTACCCGCATCTTTTTCAAACAGCCGCTTGGCTTGAAAAATCCGTGATTGTGTTGGGCGCGATGGAAGCTGCCTTGACGCCCTTGATGGAGACGTTGGAAGCCCGGCACGCGGGTGTGAAAGTCTTCAGTCTGCCCAGCGTGGACCATCCGCAATACGGCCGCCACATCGAGCTGGGCGTCAAAGGCCACCCGGATCAGGTGGCGATTGCTTTTCCGGAACTGCTCCAAGGGCTGAAAGCATTTGGCGCCGAACTGGGCCCCGAACTTGTGCGATTGTAAAGTGCACCAAGAGTGTGCGAACCAATGTGCACACAATTGGTGCAAATAAAGCAAGATTCCGCCATTCTGTCGTGCATGAGCGCTTGAAACGCGTCAAAGTCAGGGCAGAATACGGGGTTTGTTGCCTCAGTGGGGCTTCTGTGTTGGCACAGAAACTGCATTGACAGCTTGAGATTTTGATCAACCATCCAACCAGGAGATTCTGATGGCCAAGACCGTCGCAGACGTCATGAAAATGGTGAAGGACAACGAAGTGAAGTTCGTTGACTTCCGTTTTACCGATACCCGCGGTAAAGAGCAGCACGTGACCGTGCCTGTGTCCCACTTTGATGAAGACAAATTCACTTCCGGCCACGCCTTCGATGGCTCCTCCATCGCCGGCTGGAAAGGCATTGAAGCTTCGGACATGCAACTCATGCCCGACCCCAACACCGCCAACATCGACCCCTTCTTTGAAGAGACGACGATGTTCATGAGCTGCGACGTGATCGAGCCGGGCGATGGCAAGTCTTATGACCGCGACCCCCGTTCCATCGCCAAGCGCGCCGAAGCCTATCTGAAGGCATCCGGCATGGGCGACACGGCTTTCTTCGGTCCCGAACCCGAGTTCTTCATTTTCGACGGCGTGCGTTGGAAAAATGAAATGAGCGGCGCGTCTTTCGAAATCGACGAATACGAAGCCCCCTGGAACACCAATGCCAAGCTCGAAGGCGGCAACCGCGGTCACCGTCCCACGGTCAAGGGCGGCTACTTCCCCGTGCCCCCGGTGGACAGCACGCAAGACATGCGCGCTGAAATGTCCCTGATTCTTGAATCCCTGGGCATCCCGGTCGAAGTGTTCCACCACGAAGTGGCGGGCGCTGGTCAAAACGAGATCGGCACCAAGTTCAGCACGCTGGTGCAGCGCGCTGACTGGACCATCCTCCTGAAGTACGTGGTGCAAAACGTGGCCAATGCCTACGGCAAAACCGCCACCTTCATGCCCAAGCCCCTGGTCGGCGACAACGGCTCGGGCATGCACGTGCACCAGTCCGTGTGGAAAGATGGCAAAAACCTGTTCGCTGGCGACGGCTATGCAGGTCTGTCTGACTTCGCGCTGTACTACATCGGCGGCATCATCAAGCACGCCCGTGCCCTGAACGCCATCACCAACCCCGGTACCAACAGCTACAAGCGTCTGGTGCCTGGCTTTGAAGCCCCGGTGAAGTTGGCCTACTCGGCCCGTAACCGCTCCGCATCGATCCGTATCCCCTATGTGGCCAACCCCAAAGGTCGCCGCATCGAGGCACGTTTCCCCGATCCGCTGTGCAATCCTTACCTGGGCTTCTCGGCCTTGCTGATGGCCGGTCTGGACGGCGTGGAAAACAAAATCCACCCCGGCGAAGCTGCCACCAAGGACCTCTACCATCTGCCCCCGGAGGAAGATGCGAAAGTGCCAACCGTGTGCCACAGCCTGGATCAGGCGTTGGACTACTTGGACAAAGACCGTGCGTTCTTGACCAAAGGCGGCGTGTTCACCGACAGCATGCTGGATGCGTACATCGAGCTCAAGATGGGCGAGGTCACCCGCTTCCGTCAGGCCGTGCACCCGGTCGAATACGACATGTACTACTCGCTGTAAAGCGCTGATACCAGACTGTCTTCGTTACAGTTTGTGGAAAAAAAGGACGGCTTAACCCGTCCTTTTTTTTCGTCCTTGTGTATGACGTATGGAAAAAGGCAAGCTTTGGCGCATACTCAAAGGCCTGTGTGAATCGGGCATTTTTTCTGGACCTTATGACCAAATTTTTCGGTTTCGTGATGTGTGCGGTGTTGCTAAGCGGGTCTGTTCCCGCACAGGCCCAGGAGCGCATTTACCGTTGTGGCAACGAGTACACCAACGCGGTGCCAGCCGGTCAAAAAAACAACTGCAAGCTGATCTCTGGCGGCAATGTGACCGTGATTCAAAAGCAAACTTTCACCGGCACTGCCAAAACAACCGGGGTCAGCCCAGCGCGTGAAGGCGCGCCCCGCGTCGAGCTTTCAGAGCAACGTGCGCGAGACGCAGACGCGCGTCAAATTTTGCAGACTGAGCTTCAAAAAATTGCGGCCCGTCAAGAAGAGTTGACCAAGACCTACAACAACGGCGAGCCGGAAAAAATCGGCATTGAATCTCGCAACCACCAAAAATACCTGGACCGCGTGGCCGCACTCAAATCTGAAATGGACCGCAATGAGAGTGACATGGCCGGCGTTCAGCGAGAACTTGACCGGCTCAACGCCCAAGCCCGCAGTTCTGGGTCAAAATAGGCGGCTTGAAACCCCCTGTCCCCACCCCATCGCGATTCCAACCGTTTGACCTGCTGGCCACGCTGGTGGCTGTTGTGCGCAGCAACGGCTCCGTTGTGTTTGCCAACGCTGCGCTGGAGGACACGCTGGGCATTTCCCGGCGCACCATCCAAGACTCGGATTTCGCCTTGAGCTTTACCGAACCGCTGGTGTTGCGTAATGCGCTCTCGGGTTTGAACCGCAACGAGTTTGCTGTTCTGCGCTATGACGCCGTGCTCAAGCGCATGAACCGGGAGTTGTTGCCGGTTCATGTCATCGTGACCCAGACCGACCACCCGCAAGAAGTGATCGTCGAGCTCTTGCCCTTGGAACAACAGGCCCGCCAGGAACGCGAAGAGCGCCTGATGGATCAAGCCTCGGCCAACAAAGAGCTGATTCGCAATCTGGCCCATGAAATTAAAAATCCCCTGGGTGGCATCCGGGGCGCAGCCCAGTTGCTGGAGATGGAAATCAACTCCAAGGAACTGACCGAATACACCCAGGTCATCATTCATGAAGCCGACCGCTTGCAAACCCTGGTTGACCGCTTGCTGGCGCCGCACCGGCGTCCTCATGTCGTTGGTGATGTGAATATCCACGAGGTGTGCGAGCGCGTGCGCTCCCTCATCCTGGCCGAATTCCCCAAAGGGCTGAAGGTGGAGCGCGATTACGACGCTTCGCTGCCGGAGTTCCGCGGTGACCATGAGCAGCTCATCCAGACGGTCTTGAACATTGCCCACAACGCCTGCCAGGCCTTGAGCGAGCGCATGGTCCAAGGCGATGCGAAGCTCACTTTCCGCACCCGGATTTCGCGGCAAGTCACCTTTGGCAAGCAACGCTACAAATTGGCACTGGAATTGCATGTCATCGATAACGGGCCTGGTGTACCAGACTCGATCAAAGACCGGATTTTTTACCCGCTGGTGTCGGGCAGAGAAGGCGGCTCTGGCCTGGGGCTGACATTGGCGCAAACCTTTGTTCAGCAGCACCATGGCCTGATCGAGTGTGACAGCGAGCCTGGAAGAACCGATTTCAAAATTTTGATACCGCTGCCTTGACACCGTCGGGCCGCAGACCTGAGGTAAGCCACCCATGAAGCCGATTTGGATCGTAGATGATGACCAGTCCATCCGCTTTGTGCTGGAGAAGGCGTTGTTGCGCGAGCAACTGCCCACGCGCAGCTTCACCAATCCCAAGGACGTGCTGGTGGCTTTAGAGACTGTCGGCGAGGATGATTCCCCCCAGGTCTTGGTGAGCGACATCCGCATGCCCGGTGGCTCCG
>CANGMW010000016.1 GCA_947454695.1 Comamonadaceae bacterium
AAAGGTGTAGTAGTCATCATCAAACTTGGTATTGAAGTCCTTGATGTTCTGACCCATTTCACCCGTGTGGGTGGAGTGGCCATAGGCAATCACATACACCTCGGAGTCACCCCCTGCCGCCAGGGCGGTGGGCGTGCCCGTCACCCCGGCGTAGTAGGTGTACATCGGCAGCTTCAGACCCGCGTCGTTCAGCGCCTTCACGAACAAAGTCAAGTCCTGACCCCAATTGCCTGTGACGATGGCATCCGCACCGGACTGCTTGATCTTGGCCACATAGGGTGAGAAGTCCTTGACTTGGCCGATCGGATGCAAATCTTCGCCGACAATTTTCACGTCGGGGCGCTTGCGGGCCATGCCTTCTTTGAAGTACTTGGCAACCTGATGGCCGTGCGAGTAATTTTGGTTCAACAGGTAGACGTTTTTGACCTTAGGCTGGTCCTTCATGAACGTGGTCAGCGCCTCCATCTTCATGGTGGTGTCTGCGTCCAAACGGAAATGCCAGTAGTCGCATTTCTCGTTGGTCATGGAGGGGTCTACTGCAGCGTAGTTCAGATAGATCACCTCTTTGCCTGGATTGCGCTCGTTGTGCTTAGCCACTGCATCCATGATGGCAAGACCGGCGCCCGAACCATTGCCTTGGGTCACGTAACGAAAGCCTTGGTCAATGGCGGCTTTCAAGGTGTTCAAACTTTCCTGGGGAGAACCCTTGTTGTCAAAACCAACCACTTCAAACTTCACACCGGCAGGGTTCTTGGCGCCGGAGTAGCGCTCCGCTGCGAACTGCCAGCTCTTAAGTTGGTTTTGTCCCACATTGGCAAAAGGGCCCGATAAGGGGTCCATGAAGGCGATCTTGACGGTCTCACCCTTTTGCGCAAAAGCCACGCCGGCACAAGTCAGCGCCACAGAAAAAGCCACAGATTTCAAGACAAATTTCATTTCAAGATCTCCTAAATTGAACAACTCTTGCAGAGTACAAGGAATCGATGCGCGACACGCTAGGGATTGCCCTAGGCTTATCGCCTTAGTGACTTGAAAAATGTTTTGAAGTCGTGCGTCAGATTAAGTGTTGGGCAGTTTGTAATCCTGGAGCACTTCACGCAGCTTGGTCTTAAGCATCTTGCCGGTGGCCCCCAGCGGGATGGCGTCGACAAACACCACATCGTCCGGAATCTGCCATTTGGCGGTTTTGCCTTCGTAAAACTGCAACAGTTCTTCACGCGACACTTCAGCGCCCGGCTTTTTCACCACCACCACAATCGGGCGCTCGTCCCATTTGGGGTGACGCACGCCAATGCAGGCCGCCATGGCAATGGCCGGATGCGCGACTGCGATGTTTTCCACGTCGATGGAGCTGATCCACTCCCCGCCGGACTTGATCACGTCCTTGCTGCGGTCGGTGATTTGCATGTAGCCGTCAGGGTCAATGGTGGCGACGTCACCAGTGGGAAACCAGCCAAGTCCGTTGTTATCTTTGACCAAGGGGTCGCCGCCCTCGCCTTTGAAGTATTCGCGCAAGATCCAGGGACCGCGCACCAGCAAATCGCCATAGGCCTTGCCATCGTGCGGCAATCGTTTTCCGTCGTGGTCCACAATTTTCATGTCCACGCCGAAAATCGCCCGCCCCTGCTTGAGACGGATCTTCATTTGCTCTTCCGCCGGCAAGCTCAAGTGCTTGTTCTTCAGGGTGCACAAAGTACCCAAGGGCGACATCTCAGTCATGCCCCAGGCGTGCAACACCTCCACGCCGTACTCGTCGTTGAAAGCCGTGATCATGGCCGGCGGGCAAGCCGAGCCGCCGATCACGGTGCGCTTGAGGGTCGAGAAGCGCAGGCCGGCGGGCTTCATGTGGCCCAAGAGCATCTGCCAGATGGTAGGCACGCCCGCCGCGTAGGTGACGCGTTCGGACTCCAGCAGTTCATAAATCGACTTACCGTCCAGCGCCGGACCGGGAAATACCAGCTTGCAACCGGTCAGCGCCGCCGAGTAAGGAATGCCCCAGGCATTGACGTGGAACATGGGCACCACCGGCAACACGGAGTCGCGCGCGCTCAAGCACATCACATCGGGCAGGGCTGCCGCGTACGCATGCAAGATGGTCGAGCGGTGACTGTAAAGCGCCGCCTTGGGGTTGCCCGTCGTGCCACTGGTGTAGCACATGCTGGACGCCGTGTTTTCATCAAACTCGGGCCAATTGAAAACATCGGAGGCTTTGCCAATCCAGGCCTCATAGCTTTGCAATCCGGGGATGCCACTGTCCTTGGGCAATTTGTCAGCATCACACAGGGCAATCCAATGCTTCACCGTCGTGCACTTGCTGTGCACGGCCTGGATGATGGGCAAAAAGCTCATGTCAAAGCACAGCACCTGGTCTTCGGCGTGGTTGGCGATCCAGGCGATCTGCTCCGGATGCAGGCGCGGGTTGATGGTGTGCAAGACCAGACCTGAGCCGCTAACGCCGAAATACAACTCCAGATGCCGGTAGCCGTTCCAAGCCAGTGTCGCCACCCGGTCACCGAAAGCCAGTTTCATACCCGCCAATGCATTGGCCACTTGGCGCGAACGTTGGGCCACTTCACGGTAGGTGTAGCGGTGAATATCCCCTTCCACGCGACGCGACACAATTTCCGTATCACCGTGGTGGTGCTCCGCAAAATCGATCAAAGACGAGATCAAAAGGGGCTGGTTCTGCATCAAGCCGAGCATGAGGGACTCCTGAAAATTTTTGAACAAACGATGTGCACAGTATCCATCGACAAACCCTAGAGCCTACACGGGCAAGTCCGATCAGTGACAATCTCGGCATGCATTCTGACACCGACGCCGGCACGACATTGAACCTGGGTTTGACCTGGCTCAACCGCTATGCAAGCTTGGGTGAGGAATTTTCGCAAGCACAAGCGGCTCAGCCCTTGCCCTCCCCTTATTGGGTTGGCCAAAGCCCCTCAGCGGCCAAGGTTTTGGGGTTGGATACCGATTGGCAGGCATCCGGTGAGCTCCTGCAAGCCTTGAGCGGCAACAGCGTCATCCCAGGCACCAACCCTCGCGCCAGCGTGTACAGCGGTCATCAATTTGGTGTGTGGGCCGGGCAACTGGGCGATGGCCGTGCCCTGTGGCTGGGCGAAACCGACACGGGCTGGGAAGTGCAACTCAAAGGTGCAGGCCCCACGCCTTATTCACGACGCGGCGACGGACGCGCCGTGTTGCGCTCCAGCATCCGCGAATTTTTGTGCAGCGAGGCCATGCACGCCTTGGGTATTCCGACCACGCGGGCCTTGTGCGTCACCGGCTCCGATGCGCCCGTGTGGCGTGAAGAAAAGGAAACCGCAGCGGTGGTCACCCGCATGGCGCCGAGCTTTATCCGCTTCGGTCATTTCGAACATTTCTCATACCAAGGCGAGACAGCGCAGCTCAAGGCGCTGGCCGACTTTGTGATTGACCACCATTACCCGCAGTGTCGCCAGGATTTGGCGATACAAGGCAACCCCTACGCAGGTCTTTTGCAGGCCGTGAGCGAAAAAACCGCGGCCATGGTGGCCGCCTGGCAGGGCGTGGGCTTTTGCCATGGGGTCATGAACACCGACAACATGAGCATCCTGGGCCTCACGCTGGACTACGGCCCGTTTCAGTTCATGGACAGCTACATCCCCGGCCACATCTGCAACCACTCGGACACCCAGGGTCGCTACGCCTTTAACAAGCAAGCCCAAGTGGCGTACTGGAACCTTTACTGCTTGGGGCAAGCCCTGCTGCCCTTGATCGACGATCAGGAACTGGCTTTAGCCGCCTTGGCTTCCTACAAGACCGTGTTCCCCGACGAGCTGCAATCACGCTTGTCCGCCAAATTGGGGCTGCAACTGCGCCTTGAAGATGATCGCGCGCTGATCGAGACCATTCTGGCTTTGCTCGCGGCAGATCGGGTGGACCACACCATTTTTTGGCGCCGCCTCACCCATTTCGCGCAAGACGGCGTGGCCGCACCAGTGAGTGATCTGTTCCTCGACCGCAGCGCAGCCCAGGATTGGCTGCAAGCTTATGCCAAGCGATTGACGAAGGAAGATGCCAATACCGCAGCGGCGGTGATGCGCCAAACCAACCCGGCGTATGTGCTGCGTAACCATCTGGCGCAACAGGCCATTCAGCAAGCCCAACAAAAAGACTTTTCGGAGCTTGAGCGCTTGCGGGCTTTGCTTGACAATCCGTTTGAAGAACAGGCTGGCATGGAACGCTATGCCGACTTTGCGCCCCAATGGGCGTCCACGCTTGAAATCAGTTGTTCATCATGACCTACCCCATCCAGAAGTCTGACACCGAATGGAAAGCCGAGTTGGCTGAAAAAGGCGCCGAACCGGGCGCCTTCGACGTCACCCGCAAGGCGGCAACAGAGCGCCCCTTCACCGGCAAATACGAAGGCCACTGGGCACCCGGCATTTATGCCTGTGTGTGCTGTGGCGCCAAACTGTTTGAATCCGACACCAAATTTGATGCCGGATGTGGCTGGCCCAGCTTTTACCAAGCGGCCAACCCCGGCGCGATCGAAGAGAAAGTCGACCGCAGCCATGGCATGAAACGCACCGAAACTTTGTGCGCGCAGTGTGGTGCGCACTTGGGGCATGTGTTTGAAGATGGCCCAGCCCCCACCGGCTTGCGCTACTGCATGAACTCCGCCTCCTTAGACTTCAAGCCCTGAATGGCGGCGGCGATAATCACAGCTCGCTCCCACCCGGGGTGAGATACAACCTGGCGACCCCATGAAAATCCTGATCGACTTTCTCCCCATCCTGCTGTTTTTCGGGGCCTACAAGCTGTACGACATCTACATGGCCACGGGCGTGTTGATGGCCGCCACCGTCGTACAGATGGCGCTGATTTATGCCATTGATCGGCGGCTGCAGACCATGCACAAGATCACGCTGGCACTGATCCTGGTGTTCGGCACCCTCACCCTCACGCTGCACGACGACCGCTTCATCAAGTGGAAGCCCACCGTGATGTACGCGGCGCTGGCCATCGGATTGGCGATCGCTATCTGGGTCTTTAAAAAGAATTTTCTCAAAATGCTGCTGGGCAGCCAGATGGCACTGCCCGACCCAGTCTGGCATCGCCTCAACCAGGTTTGGGTGATTTACTGCGTGTTCATGGCGGCGATCAATGGCTATGTGGCTGCCTACTACAGCACCGAGGATTGGGTGAATTTCAAACTCTGGGGCTATGCTTTTCCCTTGATCTTCATTCTCGGCCAAGGTGTTTATGTGGCGCGTCACCTCAAGTCTGACGACGCCAGCCGTTCATGACCCAGCCCGCCACCGCTTCTGCGCACGCCATTGAGCAGCGACTGCAGGAAAAACTGCAGCCCTCGCACGTGCAGGTACTGGACGAAAGTGCAGCCCATGCGGGGCATGCGGGGAGCAGTGGCGCCTCATCAGGCACGCATTTCAGAGTCCGCATCGGCGCCCCTGTGTTTGCCGGACTGACGCGCGTGGCGCGGCATCGCCTTGTGTATGATGCGCTGCAGGAATTCATTGAAAAAGGCGTTCACGCCATTGCCATTGAAATCACCTGATGGCGCGTTCCTGACAAGTCATTTTTACCTCACGTATTTCTAGGGATAGGACCCATGATGAAGAAGCAACTTTTAACCGCCATTGCCACTGTCGCCATGATGGGCGCCATGGCTATTCCCGCCGCTGCGCAGAACCTCGCCATCGTCAATGGCAAGCCTGTGCCCAGTTCACGCGTGGACGCTTTGGCACAACAATTGGCCAAATCCGGTCGCCCGGTCTCCCCCGACATGATGGAAGACCTCAAAAAGGCCGTGATTGACCGTGAGTTGTTCGTCCAAGAAGCTTCCAAGTTGGGACTGGATGCGACGGCCGACTACAAAATGCAGATGGAATTCACCCGTGAAGCCATCCTGATTCGTGAGCTGATCAACAACTACCAAAAGACCAACCCGGTGACGGATGCCGAGGTTCAAGCCGAATATGACAAGTTCGCTGCAGCCAACAGCGGCAAGGAATACAAAGCTCGCCACATTCTGGTGGAGACCGAAGACCAGGCCAAGGCCATCATTGCGCAAATCAAAAAAGGCGCCAAGTTTGATGACCTGGCCAAAAAACGCTCTAAAGACCCAGGCTCCGGCGCTAATGGCGGCGAACTGGATTGGGCCGGTGCCGGCAGCTATGTGAAAGAGTTTTCCGAAGCCATGGTGCAACTGGCTAAAGGCAAAATGACCGAGACCCCGGTGAAGTCGCAGTTCGGCTTTCACATCATTCGTCTCGACGACGTCCGTGACACGCAGTTGCCTAAGTTGGAAGAAGTTAAACCCCAAATTTTGCAGCAGCTGGGTCAAGCCAAGCTGACCAAATACCAAGAAGAACTCCGCGCCAAGGCCAAAATCGAATAAGCCATGCGGCTCAACTTCAGGTAGTTGAATTCAACGCGGCTTAGGCCGCGTTTTTACTTGCACAATCCGAATAACAACTCATCAAGGCTCGCCATGGCTTCCCCCACCCTTTTTGTCGAACGAATCCGCCGCTCCGTTTTGAAAATCGTCTCCGGTCTGCTGAGTTTGGCAATTGTGGGCTGCTCGTCTGTGCCGCAAAGCACCGTTCAAGAACTGGCCCCGAGCGGCATATTGCGAGTCGCCATCAACTTTGGCAACCCGATTTTGGCCTCTCAAGATGCCAAGACAGGTTCACTCAGCGGCGTCTCTGTTGACCTGTCGAATGAACTAGGACGTCGTATCGGTAAACCAGTGCAGTTGGTGCCTTTTGCCTCGGCCGCACGGGCGGTCGACGCCATCAAGTCATCCCAAGTCGATGTGGCTTTTGTCGCCATAGACCCGGTGCGTGGGGCAGACATACGCTACAGCGCTGCCTATGTGGTGATTGAAGGGGCCTACTTGGTTCGACAGGATTCGCCGGTACGCCACAACAGCGATGTCGATCGCCCGGGCGTGCGTGTGGCTGTGGGCGCGGGTAGCGCCTACGACCTTTTTTTGCAGCGTGAGCTCAAAGCCGCAAGCCTCGTGCGCGCGCCCACCTCACCAGCGGTGGTGGACTTCTTTTTAGCGAAGGACTTGGAAGTTGCCGCCGGCGTGCGACAGCAGTTGGAGGCCGATGTACGGCGTGTGCCGGGCTTGCGCCTGCTGGAGGGCCGCTTCATGGTGATTCAACAGGCCATCGGCGTTCCCAAGAGTCGCGAACAAGCCGCGAATTACCTGCGCGGCTTTGTAGAGGAGATGAAGGCGAGCGGCTTTGTCGCACAGGCGCTGCAACGCCACAAGATTGAAGGCGCCGATGTGGCGCCGCCCCAAAGGCCTTGAATGCAATGTCAAGCCACCCTCAAACGAGGTCTGACGCTTCCTTGATGTGCGCGGGCACGGCTAAAACACAGGACCCGTGGTCAAAGGGTTCGCGTACTGCGTAAGCCGTCGCGGGTGCTGTAGCGGTGTTTCGCATCCAGTTGTTCCACTTGAACCTGTGCGGAGCGCTGACCGTAGACCGCAGATTTGAGCCAAACGCATTCAGCCTCAAGCAAGTCTGCAGTGGCCAACTGCGTGTGCCAGACTTTGACGGCAGCGTTCCATCGGTAGCCGCGCGCTCTGAGCGCATCTTTGGCTTCAAAGGGTGCGCCTGTCGCCTGCAAACGGTAGGCGCTGCTCTTGCCCGCCGCCATCAGACGCGCCAAGCCAGTCGTTTGCGACACAGGCAAGCAGGTGCACAACACTGCGAGCAAAGCGTGGCAATCCATTTCAGCTCTGTGCGCATCGTAAAACCAGCCCTGTGCCATAGCCAAATACTCCAGCTTGGCTGAGCTTTGCCCCTGACGTTTCCAGTCAATGTCCGCGAACGAGCATGCCCAATTCAAATCGGCAAACTGGTGCAACCGCGCTTCCACAAAAGGTCGGTCAAAGCCGGCGTTGTGAGCCACGACAAGGTCAACGCCTTGAAGCAGACGGTCAATCTGCGCCTCGTCCAGACGTTGGCCTCGCACCATCTCATCGGTGATCCCGGTGAGTTTGACGATCTCTTCAGGAATGGGCTTGCCGGGATCTTCCAAGCCGTCAAAAACGGTCACTGGACCGCAAGGCAGGCCACTCACGCTGTCCACGTCCACGCGCAACATGGCCAGTTCGGTGATTTTTTCACGGGCGCAATCCAGACCTGTGGTTTCTGTGTCCAACAGCACCACCGTAATGACGGGCCCCTGGGGCGCACGGTCAAAATGCAGTTGTGGGGCGAGCCGCTTGAGCACACGGTAGTCGGGGTGCTTGTCAAGTTCGCGGGCCATGTTTGCCGGGTCCTGCACAGGGGCCGGACCCGCCTGGAAACTCTCAACGGGTTGAGCGGTCTTCGTTTTTTTAGGGGGTGTCTCTGTCGAGCCGAGATCCAAGGGCGCTTCAAAGCCTAAATCGAGTTGGGGTTGGGTCATGGTGATTTCACCTGTCACAGCAGATTAAACGGTCGAAATTTGATGATTCCAGGCTGGGGTTTTTCACTAGCGAAGTCAAAAAAAATTTCGGTAACATCTGCCACCATAACAGGAGATACCCATGACCACACGCCGCCTCGTTTTGACACAATCCGCCGCCCTTGTGGGTGCCGCGTCCGCCGGCTTGCTGGTGCCTCAATGGGCTCGGGCCCAAAACAGCAAGCTCCGTGTGGGCTTCATGCTGCCCTACACAGGCACCTTTGCCCAGCTCGGCGTGGCCATTGAAAACGGGTTTCGCATGGCGATTGATGAGCAAGGTGGCAAGCTCGGTGGCCGTGAAATTGAATACTTCAAAGTCGACGACGAGTCCGAACCGTCCAAAGGCGTAGAAAACGCCAGCAAGCTGGTTCAACGCGACAAGGTCGATGTGCTGGTGGGCACCGTGCACTCTGGCGTTCAGATGGGCATCCAGAAAGTTGCACGCGAGTCGGGTGTGCTCAGCCTGATCCCCAATGCCGGCGTGCATGCCGCCACGCGCGGCTTGTGTGCACCCAATGTCTTTCGCACCTCCTTCACCAACTCTCAGCCAACACTCGCGCTGGGCGATGTGCTGATGAAAAAAGGCCATAAAAAGGCAGTCTGGATCACCTGGAAATACGCGGCCGGTGACGAGGCCTTTGAGGGCTTTCGTGACAGCTACACCAAAGCAGGCGGCACCATCATCAAGGAACTGGGCCTGCCCTTCCCCAATGTGGAATTCCAAGCCCTGCTGACTGAGATCGCTGCGCTCAAACCCGATGCCGTGGTGTGTTTCTTTGCGGGTGGCGGTGCGGCCAAATTCATCAAGGACTACGCAGCGGCGGGCCTCAAAGGCAAGATTCCCCTGTACGGCTCGGGCTTCCTGACCGAAGGCGTGCTGGATGCAGCGGGCCCCGCAGCCGACGGCATCATCACCACCATGCATTACAGCGATTCGCTGGACACCCCCCGCAACAAAGCTTTCCGCTTGGCCTACGCCAAAACCTTCCGTTTACAGCCCGACGTGTATGCCGTGCAGGGTTACGACACGGGGCTGTTGCTGGTACAAGGGGCCAACGCCGTCAAAGGCGATCTGGCTAACAAGAAAGCGCTTTATGCCGCCATGGAAGGCGCCGTCATCGACAGCCCGCGTGGCAAGTGGACGATGAGCAAGGCGCACAACCCAGTGCAGGACATGTACCTGCGGGTGGTGGAAAACAAAGAAAATAAGGTGATCGGCGTGGCCGCCAAAGCCCTCGCCGACAGCGGTGCGGGCTGCAAACTCGGCTAAGCTTGCTGCAATTCGCATTCACTTTGTAGACAACGGCGGTGACCCCGCCGTTTTTTTCGTAGACCATGGATTTCCCCACCTTTTTGATTCAGCTCCTCAACAGCGTGCAATACGGCTTGCTGCTGTTCATGCTGGCAGCAGGGCTGACGCTGATTTTCGGCATCATGGGCGTGGTTAATCTGGCGCACGGCAGCTTCTACATGGTGGGAGCCTACCTCGCGTGGTCATTGAGCACTTTTTTCGGCAGCCTGACGCTGGCCATTCTGGGCGGCGCCGTTTTGTCAATCCTGCTTGGACTGGCCCTGGAGTGGCTGTTGTTCAGGCATTTTTACCACCGCGATCACCTTGACCAGGTGCTGCTCACATTCGGCCTGATCTACATTTTTGAAGAAGCGCGCTCCCTGCTGTGGGGGGATGATGTGCATGGCGTGAACCTACCCGAACAGCTCAGTGCCTCCATCCCGCTGACCGAGAACTTGTCCTACCCGGTGTACCGGCTCTTCATGTCAGGCGTTTGCATTGCCCTGGCCATAGGCCTGTACCTGCTGATCTCCAAAACCAAGTTGGGCATGAAAATCCGCGCGGGCGCTTTTAACCGCGACATGACCGAAGCGTTGGGCATCAATATCAAGCGCATTCACGCCCTGGTATTTGCCTTGGGGGTCATGCTGGCCACCATCGCCGGCATGGTGGCCGCGCCCATCTCCAGCGTCTACCCCAATATGGGTTCGTCGGTCTTGATCATGTGCTTTGTGGTGGTGGTGATTGGCGGCATTGGCTCGGTTCGGGGCGCACTGATTGCCGCACTTCTCGTGGGCTTGGTCGACACCTTTGGCAAAGTCTTGTTCCCCCAAGTCGCGGGCATGTTGGTTTATTTGCTCATGGCCTTGGTGCTGTTGATCAAACCTGAGGGGCTTTTCAAGCAATGAGCACACCCCACGCCCATCTGGAGCAACTGTCTCGCTGGCTGAAATTCTTGTTGGGCGGCGCCTTGCTTGCCCTGTTGGCTTTTCCGCTGATCGGCTCTGACTTTTACATTCAAATGGCCACGCGAATGATGATTCTGGCCATCTTTGCCATGAGTCTGGACCTGCTGCAAGGCGTCGGGGGTCTGGTGTCTTTGGGACACGCCGCCTACTTTGGACTGGCCGGTTATGCACTGGCTTTTGTCTCGCCCGCCGATGTGCCGCCCAGCCTGTGGTGGAGTCTGCCGGTGGCCGCACTGACCTCTGGATTAGCCGCACTGGTCATCGGCTTTTTTGTGGTGCGCACCCGGGGCATTTACTTCATCATGGTGACCATGGCCTTTGCGCAAATGGTGTTCTTTTTATTTTTCGACAACAAAATTCTGGGCGGTTCCGACGGCGTTTACATCAACTTCAAACCCAGTCTGGCCTTGGGCTGGGGCGATTGGATTTGGGAGCCGCTGAGTCTGGACAACAAGCGCACATTTTTCTACCTCACCGCATCGCTGATGGTGCTGATCTTTGCAGCCCTGCGTCGACTGCTTTGGTCGCCGTTCGGTCGCGCATTGTCTGGCATTCGCATCAATGAGCACCGAATGCGTGCCATGGGATACGCCACCTTCGGCTACAAGCTGACCGCTTTCAGCCTGGCGGGCATGCTCGCGGGTGTTGCGGGCTATTTGTGGGGTGCTCAAACCGGCTACGTCAACCCCGAGCTGATGGGTTTTCACATGAGCGCGCATGCGGTCCTGATGGTGATTTTGGGCGGCATGGGCAACTTCGCCGGCGCAGTGGTGGGCGCCTTCGCTTTCGAATATGTGTTGCATGTTCTTAAAGACTTGCCGCAAGTGGGCGCGGTCAATCTGGGCAAGCACTGGCAACTCTGGATGGGTTGTTTCATCGTGCTGGTCGTGACCTTCGCGCCGCGCGGCCTGTTGGGTCTTTTGCAAAGCCTCACCGCTTCCAAGGAGCCGGACGATGCATGAAGTCCTGCTCAGCGCACGCGACCTGACTAAACGATTTGGCGGCTTGGCCGCGGTCAATCAGGTGTCTTTGGATTTATGGCGAAATCGTATTCATGCGGTGATCGGCCCCAACGGCGCGGGCAAATCCACGCTGTCGCATTTACTCAGTGGTGATTTACCCCCGACCTCCGGCGGCATATTGATGGGTACACATGATGTGAGTGGGCTCAGCCCTGAAAAAATCTCTCGCCTGGGTCTTGGGCGAAGCTACCAAAAGACCAATGTCTTCTTGCCTTTGAGCGTGTGGGACAACGTTCGCTTGGCGGCGCAATCACGCGAGGGGCATCATCCGTGGAATCCTGTTCAATGGCTCACATCGGCGGCTCACGCTTCCTCGACCAACCACCGGGCGCAACGTGCAATCGCCTTGGCGGGGCTGGAGCCGCGCGCCCACCGGATTGCCGCCAACATCAGCCACGGGGAACAACGACAGCTGGAAATCGCCATGGCCTTGGCCACCGAGCCCCAAGTTCTGTTGCTCGATGAACCGCTGGCAGGCATGGGCGTGGCCGAGGCGCAACGTATGGTGGAGCTCTTATCGGCGATCAAAAAAGACCATGCCATTCTGCTGGTCGAGCACGACATGGATGCCGTCTTCACACTGGCAGACCACCTGACTGTGATGGTCAATGGCCAGGTCATTGCCAGTGGCACGCCCGCAGCCATCCGGCAAGACGCCGACGTGCAAGCTGCGTACTTGGGTGAGGAGCACGGATGAGCGATCTGCTGATTCAGGCCCAGGGCCTTCACACTTATTACGGTGCCAGCCATATTCTTCGCGGCATTGACTTTTGCGTTGCCCGTGGAGAAACCATCGGGTTGATGGGTCGCAATGGCATGGGCAAGAGTACCTTGCTTAAAAGCGTCATGGGGCTGGTCAAACCTCGCGCCGGCACGGTCAACATCATGGGTCAAGATCAAACTGGCGGCGCACCTTATGACATTGCCCGCTTAGGCCTTGCCTACGTACCCGAAGGACGCGGCATTTTCGGCAATTTGAGTGTCAAAGAAAATTTAATCATGTCGGAGCGTGCCGGCACACGTGGCCAGCGGGATTGGACTTATGAACGGGTGTTAGAAACTTTTCCCCGCCTGCAAGAGCGACTAAGCCATGGCGGACAGCAGCTCAGCGGTGGCGAGCAACAAATGCTGACCATTGGTCGCGCCCTCATGACCAACCCGGATGTGCTCATCCTGGATGAAGCCACCGAAGGCTTAGCGCCCTTGATTGCGCGCGAAATCTGGTCTATCTGCGACTTGATCCGCGCCAGCGGCATCAGCAGTGTCATCGTCGACAAAAACTGGAAACATGTCACACGCATCAGCAACCGCAATGTGATTCTGGTCAAAGGTCAAGTGGTATTTGACGGCACCTCAGCCGAACTCTTAAAAACACCCGATTTGCTTCAGCAATATCTGGGCGTGTAAAGCTTATTGTAATTTTCAAAGGAAGAATTCATGCGAACACAAGTCGCCATCATTGGAGCCGGCCCGTCAGGCTTGTTGCTCGGACAATTGCTCCACAAAGCCGGTATTGATGCCGTCATCGTTGAACGTCAAAGCGGCGAGTATGTGCTGGGGCGAATTCGCGCCGGGGTACTGGAGCAAGTCACCATGGATTTGCTGGACGAAGCAGGTGTGGGTCAACGCATGCACCAAGAAGGCCTCATCCATCACGGCTTTGACATGCTGTTCAAAGGCGAGCGGCACCGGATCAATTTAGATCACCTCACCGGCGGAAAAAAGGTCATGGTGTACGGTCAAACGGAGGTCACTCGGGATCTGATGGAAGCACGCCAGGCGGCCGGACTGACCACTGTTTACGAAGCGAACAACGTCAGTATTCATGACTTCGGCACCGAAAAACCGCGCGTGCGCTTCGAGAAAGACGGTCAGTCGCATGAGATTGAATGTGACTTTATTGCGGGTTGCGACGGCTTTCATGGGGTATGCCGCGCAAGCGTCCCGCAAAGCGCCATCAAAGAGTTTGAAAAGGTTTATCCGTTTGGCTGGCTGGGCGTGTTGTCCGACACCCCGCCCGTGCATGAAGAGCTGATTTACGTGAACAGCCCGCGCGGCTTTGCTCTTTGCTCGCAACGCAGCCAGACCCGTAGCCGCTACTACCTCCAAGTGCCTCTGACCGACAAGGTGGAACAATGGTCCGATCAAGCCTTCTGGGATGAGCTGAAGTTGCGCTTAGACCCACAAGCGCGCGACCAACTGGTGAGCGGGCCCTCAATTGAAAAAAGCATTGCCCCCTTGCGAAGTTTCGTGACGGAGCCGATGCGCTTTGGTCGACTCTTTCTCGCAGGCGACGCGGCCCACATCGTCCCACCCACGGGTGCAAAAGGCTTGAACTTGGCAGCCACCGATGTCAAATACCTATCCACCGCGTTGATCGAATATTTCCAAGAGAAAAGTCCTGCTGGCATTGACCATTACTCCGAGCGTTGTCTTCGTCGGATCTGGCGCGCTGAGCGCTTCTCCTGGTGGTTCACGTCCTTGATGCACCACTTTCCTGAAAATGGTGACATTGGTCAAAAGCTGCAAGAAGCCGAACTCGATTACATCATTCACTCGGATGCCGGATCACGATCGGTAGCTGAAAACTACGTCGGATTGCCCTTGAATTTTGGTGAATCTGCGTGAGTAAATCATTTAAAAATGTGAAGTAAATTGGATTTCTATTCGCTATATTTATCGATTTAAATTACAGATAAGGTGTTAAGTTTTATAGTCACTTGTTAGCCCAGCGCACCCTTCCACGAAAACAACAGGCACTACACGCGAGACATGCTTGACTTACCAAATTCTAAAGTGATCAAACACAGACCCCTCGCCAGGAAAAGCGCCCTCATCGTGGATGACCAGCAAGACATCCGTCAGTTGATCATGATGACGTTGGAGATTGGTGACTTCGAGCTACACGAAGCGTCAAATGGAGACAGCGCCTTGAGCATGGCGTTCGATCTTCAGCCTACGGTTGTGCTGCTTGATGCGATGATGCCCGGTGGCCTGAATGGCTTTGATGTGTGTAGACGAATCAAAGATGACAGCGTACTTAAACGCACCACCAAAGTGGTCTTGCTGACCGCTATGAGCCAAACTTCAGATTTGAAACGGGGGAAAGCTGCAGGCTGCGATGCCTATTTGATTAAGCCGTTCAGTCCAATTGAATTGCTGGATACCGTGGACCGGCTGGTCTCAGACGATTGATCAAACCATGCAAACTAATTAAGCGAACGCTTTGCTGCTTGCAGACTTTGTCTTGGTGAGGGTCGTGTGTATTCCTCTGGCAAAGCTTTCGATGTCATGAAATGGAACCGGTTTTTGAAAAACCGGCACCCCATCGGGCAATCCGCCACGGTCATTGACATCACCCTTGCTCAGAGCGGTTACGACCACCAGGGCCAGATCCTCGAAGCCCGATTCCGCCTTTTTGAGGGAACGGGCCATTTGGAAACCATCCATGCCAGGCATGTTCAAGTCAGTGACCACCATATCAGGACGAACTTGACCGATTTTCACTAAACCTTCAAACCCATTGGCCGCTGTAATGAGTTGAACCGGAAAATCCCAAGCTTCTACCACCATGGAAAACAAGCGCAACAAATCCGGATCATCTTCCACCACGAGCAACTTAAGCGATTTGTTTTCCTGCCCGCCTTTACCCAGACCAGACTGCGCGATGACGTGCGCGCGTTCCGCAATAAGCTTGTCAACAGCGCTACGGGCAATACGCCGGTGACCGCCTGCAGTGCGCCAAGCGGGCAAAACGCCAGACTCAACCCATAACTGCACTGTACGGACTGCAACACCTAAAACCTCACCGGCCTCACGCGTGGTCATCAGATCATCATTGGCAGGAGTTTTTCTCATAATTCTTCTAGATTTAGCCTATGGATGTAGTGCATTCTATACAAGCCCTCGAATCTCAAGGTGCATGTATTTAGTTACAGTGTTCTTAATCGTGACAGTTACGCGGCTGTGGCAACAGGAAACCACAGGGTCACAGTTGAGCCATGGTGGTAAACACTTTCAATTTGCACATGGCCACCTTGAATCTCGGTAATCTCTTTCACCAGACTCATACCCAATCCGGTTCCAGGAATACTTCCGGATGGGTTGGCACGAAAAAATCGTTCAAACACCCGCCCAAGTTCGGTGACAGTCATTCCAATGCCTTGATCCTTGACTTGGATCCCCACGAAGCCTTGCTGTTTGTGATCTTTATAAACAGTCCGCACAGAAATGTCGCCCCCATCTGGCGAATATTTGAATGCATTGGAGAGGACGTTCATGAGGGCATGCATGGTCTTTTCACGATCCACAAGAATGCTTAACTCACCCTGCGGCATGTCCACTTTAACTTCACGTTGGTCATTGATAACCAGCAACCCTTTGAGCGTCTGGTCCACGACCACTTGAACTGTGATGGGCTGCCGATGAAAATCTTTTCCCCGGCGCGCTTCAATCCGAGATAAATCCAAAAGCTCATTGATCAGATTGATCAACAGTTTGGATTGTCTGTGAATCGTCTCCAAGAGCTCGCGCTGCTTTTCTGGCGCCATGACGCGTGCAATCAACAACTCGGTAAAACCAAAAATGCTCGCCAGCGGTGTGCGTAGTTCATGTGCTGCCGTAGAGAGAAATTCGCTCTTCATGCGGTCAACGTCCGCCTCGACAGTGATATCACGAAAATAAAAAACCAAATCCCCTTGAGGTGTTTGACGACCCGTCAGCTGAACAGTTGCCCGGTGTGGCGCAATCAAGTGCAACACTTTGCGATGCAATACAGCCGCAGCATCCGAACGCAATGCGTTGACCAAGGCCTGCAAATGTGAAGGTGAGCTGTCCTGAGAATCCATCAACGTTGAGACGTGTCGATCAAGGGATGCCATATCTGGGCACTGCTTGTTGGCATCTTCAATCCCCAACATCTGGCACAAGGGGATGTTGAGGTGCAGCACTTCACCAGCGCTATTTGTCAACAAAACCCCTATCTCCGACATGTCCAGAATCGCACCCAATTGCGCTGTGAGCGCGTCAACTGGCCTCACGTCCTGCGCGGCGAGCCCACCTGTTTGGCGCATGGCAATTGCACGCTGCTTCGAGGTGAGCGGCGTTGTATCAAGTTGCGGTTCAGCAGGATGGATCATGAAACAAGTGATGCTCTTGGCAAAGATGCGAATAAATCCTTAATTAGCAATTCTATGCACATCCAGCATTTACTTGTGACATTCTTTCATGACCAGCGCGCGTTAGAATTTTCCGACGTTACAGTCCTTGGCGTGCGAAATCAGCCTTTGTTCAGCCCACTTCGAGAATTCAACCCATGTCGACATCCATCAAACCCCTAAAAGGGATTAATGTCCTGAGCTTGAGCCTGAATTTGCCAGGTCCTGCGGCACTCTTGAGATGTACCCAGATGGGCGCTCGCTGTGTCAAATTAGAACCTCCCTCAGGCGATCCGATGGCGGCCTACAAAGACACCGCGTACAAAGTTCTTCACCAAGGGGTTCGCACGCTCCAAGCAGATTTAAAGACCCCTGCCGGTCAAAAAAGATTGCACACTGAGCTGCGCAAGGCCAACGTGTTACTGACTTCGTTTCGTCCCTCTGCCCTCAAAAAATTAGGCCTCCAGTGGCCGGCCTTGCACCGGCAATACCCCCACCTCAGCATGGTGTCCATCGTTGGCGAGCCGGGTGTCGGGGCCGAACACCCCGGTCACGACTTGACCTACCTTGCCGGCAACGACTTGGTGACAGGATTGGATTTGCCTGCCACATTGTTTGCCGATATGGGCGGCGCGCTCATGAGCAGCGAAGCCGTGTTGACCGCCGTCCTGCATCACCAAGCCAAAGGCAAAGGCTGCTTTCAAGAAATTGCCCTGAGTGAGGCTGCGGCCTGGCTGGCGTTACCGCGCGCTTGGGGTCTGACCAAAACCTCCGGCGCCGTAGGCGGCGCTCACGCGGGATACCGCGTTTACCGGTGCAAGGACGGTCGTGTCGCCGTGGCCGCTTTAGAGCCGCACTTTGCGAGCGCCTTGTGTGCTGTGGCGGGCATTGCGGCACAAGGCGTCAAAACCATGATGTTGCCGTCGACCCACCAAGCATTAGCCACTTGGTTCGGTGGGCAATCTCGCAAAGTGCTGGACCAACTGGCTAAGCAGCACGATATTCCCATGCACACCCTAGCGCTTGTCTAGTGCCATAGGTCGACGCTGGACACCCTGCCGGCTGTT
>CANGMW010000017.1 GCA_947454695.1 Comamonadaceae bacterium
AGTAAATTATGTTGACCGCTGAACAAATCGTTGCTGCAAACAAAGCCAATGTCGAAACCCTGTACGGCCTGACCGCCAAAGCCTTTGCTGGCGTGGAAAAAATGGTCGAGCTGAACCTGGCTGCCTCCAAAGCCATCTTGGCTGATGCATCTAACCAAACCCAAACCGTTTTGAGCGTCAAAGACGTTCAAGAACTGCTGGCCCTGCAATCCAGTTTGCTGCAGCCCCTGGCTGAGAAAACTGCCGCCTACAGCCGTAATGTGTATGACATCGCCACCGGCACCTCCGCTGAATTCGGCAAGGCCTTCGAAGCCCAAACCGCTGAAGGCCAGCAAAAGCTGATGAGCCTGGTGGAATCCACCGTTCAAAACGCACCCGCCGGTTCTGAAACCGCTGTGGCCTTCATGAAAGGCGCCGTGACCGCTGCCAACAACGCTTTTGAAACCGTTCAAAAGTCTGTGAAACAAGCCGCTGAGCTGGTCGAGTCCAACTTCAACGCCGTGGCCGCCAACGCGACTGCCGCTACGACCGCTGCTAAGCCTGCTCGCAAGCGTTAATTGATCGACGTTTGCCCGATTGAATGGCGATATGTCGCCGGAATTCGGGTAAACCCTGATAACATTGAACTATTGAGAACACGTTTTCTCTAACGGTTGTCTCCTCGGGTCCTTTCGAAACCATCAGGTTCAGGGATCCCTTCAAGGCCTCGTCTCTGACGAGGCCTTTTTTTTAGCGCGTCCCAGCCTCGATCAGTGACTTGAGCTTAGGGAGTTGGGCCAGCATGGCTGCACGCCCCTCTTGAATGGAACGCCGTCTGGCGCTGAAATCAGCACTGCCAACCCCATTGAGCGAAGGACGCACGACCACCTCGGCATCGCGCAACTCCAAGTTGTTGATGCTTTTGCTCATGATGGTGAAGGTCTGCATGAGAATTTGCAGCGTCCCATCAGGAGTACTCGCCTCCGGTGGCGACGAGATGTCCACAGCGATGACGAGTTCAGCGCCCATTTGCCGGGCAAACCTCGCTGGCACTGGCGAAACCAAACCGCCGTCCACAAAATCGCGCCCTCCGATCTTGACCGGGAAAAAAACCGCAGGAACAGCACTGGAGGCCCGCACTGCAGTGGCTGTATCACCACGCTGGAAAAGCACGCCCTGCCCGTTGTTCAGATCAGTGGCGACAATGCCCAGGGGCAAAATCATGTTCTCGATCAGACGGCCCTGCACCATGCGCTGAACATACCGCGTGAGTGCTTCACCGCGCAGTAGCCCGCGGTTAAAAAATGGAATCGTCCAATCGGCAAACGTGCTTTCATCCATGCTTTCCGCCATGCGCTCGAGCTGCACCCCATTGTTTCCACTGGCATACAGTGCCGCCACCAGACTACCCGCCGAGGTGCCCGTCACCATGTCAGGCTTGATCCCGGCCTCTTCCAAAACTTGAATCACACCGATATGCGCAAACCCACGCGCAGCACCGCCACCCAGGGCCAAACCAATTTTGGGTAAACGCTTGACGGGAACGACCGCTGGCGGCTTGGTCGGCAAGGCGCTGGGTTCGTCAACCACAGGAGCAACCACAGGCGGTGTTGAGCAAGCGGCCAACCAGGATGTCACGAGGCACAGCGCCACCCAGCGAAAAGAGCTTGAAAAATTGGGATAGGTCATGGTTGGATTGTCAGTCTTAAATAAAAAAACCTGCAAGGTGCTAAACCTGCAGGTTTCATGGCCGCTGTAGGGCTAAAAGCTCAATCTGCGGTGGCTTCTTCGGGCTTGGCTTTACCTTCTTTTTTGGGCAAGGGTTGAATGTCCAACTGAACTTCATCCTTGTCATCCAAATCGACGGTCAAACGCCCGCCCTCGCGCAATTGCCCGAAGAGCAGTTCGTCGGCCAAGGCCCGGCGAATGGTGTCTTGGATAAGCCGCTGCATGGGACGTGCGCCCATGAGTGGATCGAAGCCTTTTTTGGCCAGGTGCTTGCGCAGCTTGTCGGTGAAGGTGACGTCGACTTTTTTCTCAGCCAGCTGCGATTCCAGTTGCAGCAGGAACTTGTCCACCACCCGCATGATGATTTGTTCGTCCAGTGCCTTGAAGCTGACGATGGCGTCCAGACGGTTGCGGAACTCCGGCGTGAACAAGCGCTTGATATCACCCATCTCGTCACCGGACTGGCGCGGGTTGGTAAAGCCGATGGTGGCCTTGTTCATGGTCTCCGCACCGGCATTGGTGGTCATGATGATGATGACGTTGCGGAAATCCGCTTTGCGGCCGTTGTTGTCGGTCAGGGTGCCGTGGTCCATCACCTGCAACAGCACATTGAAGATGTCCGGATGCGCTTTCTCAATCTCATCGAGCAGCAGCACCGCATGCGGTTTTTTGGTGATGGCCTCCGTCAGCAGCCCGCCTTGGTCAAAGCCGACATAGCCCGGAGGCGCACCGATCATGCGACTGACCGCGTGACGCTCCATGTACTCCGACATGTCAAAGCGGATCAGGTCGATGCCCATGATGTAGGCCAGCTGCTTGGCAGCCTCGGTCTTGCCCACACCGGTGGGGCCGCTGAACAGGAAGGAGCCAATCGGCTTGTCGCCTTTGCCCAGACCCGAGCGTGCCATCTTGACGGCGGATGCGAGAACTTCGAGCGCCTTGTCCTGACCGAACACGACACTCTTGAGGTCACGTTCCAGCGTTTGTAATTTGCCGCGGTCATCGTTGGACACATTGGCCGGAGGAATGCGGGCAATCTTGGCCACAATATCTTCCACCTCAGATTTGCCGATGGTTTTTTTCCGCTTGGACGGCGCCAGGATGCGCTGGGCAGCGCCGGCCTCATCAATCACATCAATCGCCTTGTCGGGCAAGTGACGGTCATTGATGTATTTGGCCGACAACTCGGCCGCCGCCTGCAAAGCCGCGTTGGCGTACTTGACATTGTGGTGCTCCTCGAAGCGCGACTTCAAGCCCTTGAGAATTTCCACAGTTTCTTGAACGGTGGGCTCCACGACATCGACTTTTTGGAAGCGACGCGACAGCGCTGCATCTTTTTCGAAGATACCGCGGTACTCGGTGAAAGTGGTTGCGCCAATGCACTTGAGCTGGCCGTTAGACAAAGCGGGCTTGAGTAAATTGGAGGCATCGAGCGTCCCGCCCGAGGCCGCGCCGGCACCGATCAAGGTGTGAATCTCATCAATGAACAACACCGCATGGGGTTTGTCTTTCAAAGATTTCAGAACACCCTTGAGTCGTTGTTCAAAATCGCCACGGTACTTGGTCCCTGCCAGCAAGGCACCCATGTCCAGTGAATACACAATGGACTCGGCCAGAATTTCCGGCACATCTTTTTGTGTGATGCGCCAAGCCAAGCCTTCCGCAATGGCCGTTTTGCCCACGCCAGCTTCACCAACCAACAGCGGGTTGTTTTTACGGCGGCGGCACAGAATTTGAATCACGCGCTCCACCTCGTACTCACGGCCGATCAAGGGATCAATCTTGCCCTCCTTGGCCATTTGGTTAAGGTTTTGGGTGTACTGCTCAAGCGGTGAAGCTTTCTCGTTCTTTTCGGCGCCACCCTCTTCGGCCTCTTGCTGACCTTCGCCAGATTTGGTCACTTCAGGTGGGTCGGTTTTCTTGATCCCATGCGCAATGAAATTCACCACATCCAAACGTGTGACCCCTTGCTGGTGCAGGTAATAAACGGCATGCGAGTCTTTTTCGCCAAAGATGGCCACCAACACATTGGCGCCGGTGACCTCTTTTTTACCGCTGCCAGTAGACTGAACGTGCATGATGGCGCGCTGAATCACGCGCTGGAATCCCAACGTTGGTTGCGTGTCGACTTCGTCGGACCCGGCCACTTGGGGCGTGTTGTCTTTGATGAAGTTGCTCAGTGACTTTCGCAAGTCATCAATATTGGCCGAACAGGCGCGCAACACTTCGGCAGCACTGGGGTTGTCCAACAGCGCAAGCAGCAAATGCTCGACGGTGATGAATTCATGACGCTGCTGACGTGCTTCAACAAACGCCATGTGCAGACTGACTTCGAGTTCTTGGGCAATCATGTGGTTTCCTTTTGCCTTGATTTCGGCTTTAACTTTAATCCGATTTGTTCTTGCCGTTTCTGGCTCGTCAAATTCACTTACATCTCCAAGGGCTCACTGATGCACTTTAATGGATGCCCAGCCTTGTGGGCCGCATCCAGGACCTGGTCAACTTTGGTGGCAGCCACGTCTTTCGAATAAACGCCGCATACCCCCATACCGTCCAAATGAATTTTGAGCATGATCTGCGTGGCTGCTTCCAAGTCCTTGCTGAAAAACTCCTGAATCACCATCACCACAAATTCCATAGGTGTGTAGTCGTCATTGAGCATGATGACCTGATACATCTGGGGCGGTTTGGTTTTCTGAGGTCTGCGCTCCAAGACCACGGCGCCATCGCCATCATCGCGCTTGGGATTGGCCACTGAAGGCTGAGTAGGGTTGGGAGGTTTCGTTGCCATCAGAACATTCTATCGACCATCGCACACGCTTTGGACTCCTCTTGGAACTGAGGACGAAATGGACGTATTCAAGCGGTACGCTCGCAACAGCAGAAGATTTTTAAAAAAATCATTCCAGATAGTCAACGCCATCACAAGGCCATTCGTTAAAGGCAGACCTCAGAAGATAATAGTCGAGGCAACCATTTACCCACATGACAAGGAAATACACCATGAACAAGCTCCTCGCTTCCCTGATCGCTACTTTCCTGGCTACTGGCGCCTTTGCGCAGACGACGGCACCGGCCGCTCCAGCAGCACCTGCTGTACAGGCAGCCCCCGCTGTTGTGGCAGCCCCTGCAACTGATGCTAAGGCCGATAAAGCCGCCGCCAAAAAAGAAAAAGCCGCCAAGAAGGCCGCTAAAAAAGCAGCCAAGAAAGCCAAAGCTGAGAAAAAAGCCAAAGAGGCCGCTCCTAGCGCCGAACAAAAGTAATTTTGTACGCCGCATGGTAGAAAATGCCCGCTCCAAGCGGGCTTTTTTACGTCTGAACACCACACACCAACATGAAATCACCAACCTATTTCTTTGTGGCCTTTGTCGCCACATGGTTCGCCCAAGCCCAGTCACATGCCCAAGAGACCCCGCAACTTCAGTTGCCACGAGTGCAGATCACGGCGGGCATGCATCTCATCAATGCGCAAGTGGCCTTGACTCCTGCTCAGCAATCGACGGGCTTGATGCATCGAAAAGAAATGCCCGCCACTGAAGGCATGCTCTTCGTATTTGAGCTGCCGTCCAAGCAGTGCTTTTGGATGAAAAACACATTAATCCCACTCACCGCAGCATTCATAAAAGACGACGGCACCATCACCAATCTGGCCGACATGCAGCCCCAAACCACCGAAGCACATTGTTCGACCCAACCAGTTCGCTATGTGCTCGAAATGAACCAAGGCTGGTTTGCCAAACGAGGCCTTCGCGCGGGCTTCAAGCTTGGGGGCAAGCCCTTTGAAGTCAAACCGTAAACCTCCCAAGCCCTTACGATTTCAGCCATAATCGCCGCTTCTTTAACAAGAAGGAGTCGTTTTAATGGGCGCTATTTTTCAATCTTTAGGACGCACGGTGCTCGCCGGCGTGGTGTTGCTGGCACTGTTGGTGTTGGCTGTTGGCACTGATGCGGGCGCAAGTCACGCCTGGTGGACGTTTTTCATGCGTTGGCTGCATGTGCTGTGCGGCGTGATGTGGATCGGTCTGCTCTGGTACTTCAACTTCGTCCAGATTCCTTCGATGCCCAAAATTCCGGACGAACAAAAACCGGCGATCAGCAAAGTCATTGCACCGACCGCGCTGTTTTGGTTCCGCTGGGCCGCTGCGGCCACCGTCGTGACCGGCTTGTTGTTGGCGGCCATGAGTGGCTACATTGTGTCGGCCCTGAGCCTGCAAAAGCCCTTCACCGCCATCGGCATCGGCATGTGGCTGGCCTTGGTCATGGCGTTCAATGTTTGGTTCATCATCTGGCCGAACCAAAAGAAAGCTTTGGGCATCGTGGTGGTGGAAGCTGCTGAAAAAGCCAAAGCCGCGCGCATGGCCATGTTGACTTCCCGTTTCAACACCATGTTCTCTATTCCCATGCTGTTTTGCATGGTGGCCCAGCAAAACGGTGGTCTGTAAGTCTTTTTGAACTTTCCCACCCCCTTCAAAGGCCGCTGCTTTAGCGGCCTTTTTTATTGGCGTCTCCAGATTGCACCTGCGTCACCACCGCTTGAATTTGCCCCTCGGCCAATTGCACATGGATGGTCTCAGCGGCGTTCACGTCACGCCCTCGTGTCACCGTTTTACCGCCCGCTGTGCTGACCCAGGCGTACCCGCGCGCCAGTACAAGGCGCGGATCGAGCAAACCTAAGCGTAAGGCGGCGCGATCTACACGCTGCGCGCTTTGCGCCATATGTTGACGTGTCTGTACCGGCAGGGACAAGGCCAGCGCTTGCAGTTCCCGACCAGAACGTGCCAGCACCTCACGGCCTGCAAAACGAATTTTTTGAGCGTTGCCCGCTAGCCTCAAGCGTTGTCTGCCCAACACGGCGGAGGGCCGGCTGATGATCGATTGCATGGCGTCAAGTTGCTGGCTTTGTGAGTCCAGTCGACGAGTGAGGGCATCTCGCAACCCACGATCGAGGGCTAACAACTCACCCAGCCGATCGTCTCGTGCTGGCGCGACCAACTCAGCCGCTGCGGTCGGTGTGGGGGCACGCAAGTCAGCCACAAAATCAGCAATGGTGAAATCGGTTTCATGACCCACGCCACTGATGATGGGCACCGGGCTGGCTGCAATCAGTCGCGCCAGAGCCTCATCATTAAAGGCAACAAGGTCTTCCATCGCGCCGCCGCCCCTGACCACCAAAATCACATCGACCACGGGCGTTGTTAACTGCACGGGCGAGGTCAATTTGTACAGATCGTTCAAGGCTTGGCACAGGGCAGCCGGCGCTTGCGGCCCTTGAACCAATGCAGGCGCCAGCACGACGGGTATATGCGGTACACGTCGCTGCAGTGTGGCCATGACATCGTGAAGCGCTGCAGCCCCCAGCGAGGTCACCAAACCGATAGCCCGCGGCATGGTCGGCAGCGCGCGTTTACGCGAAGCCTCAAACAAGCCCTCGCTCTCCAACTTGATTTTGAGTTTGAGGAATTGCTCTAAAAAAGCGCCCTGTCCCGCCGGACGCATGCTCTCCACAATGAGCTGCAAATCGCCACGCGGCTCGTACACCCCCAACTGGCCCTGAATTTCAACCAGGTCGCCGTCGCTGGGCGAGAACCCTAACAAGCTGGCTGCCCGACGAAACATCGCGCACCGAAGTTGCCCCGTCTCATCTTTGAGGGTGAAATAACAATGCCCACTGGACGCGCGCGAAAACCCGCTTATCTCACCGCGCACCGCCACGGGATTAAAGCGCGATTGCAAAGCATCAGCAATGGCGCGGCACAGCGCACCAACTTGCCAGATTCGCGGCTCCGGCGTTGAAGCTGATTGACGCGCCATCAGCATCCACGCCCCTGACGAGGCGAATTGAAAATGTTCAGATTTTTGCGCCCCATCCTGTAACAACACGACGCGCCGGTGTAAGTCATTGAATTCATTCGGTTTTCAGCTGCCTTTTTTTGTGGCTTTGTAAGCGGATGCTAGGAATTAAGGCCCTTGCCAAGGACTCGACTGGAGTTTTGCACAAAGTTATCCACAAAAACTGTGGGGTCCGACGATGCAGTTCACATCGACACAAAGCGAACTGTCATCGCAGGACCAGCATCCATGCGGTCAGTCATAATCGCGAGCACATCAACACGCTGCAACACGCTGAGGCCTACATTGTTTTCCATCATACAAGCCGCTGGCTGGCCCATTTGGCCCTTGGTCATTTGCTCGGTGCTGTCTCTGACGCTCATCATTGAACGAATGATCAGCCTGAAAAAATCCAAAATTGCGCCGGCAAACTTACTCGCCGAGGTATTGAGTGTGACGCAAACCAGTCTGCCCTCGCCCGACGTGATCGACAAACTCGAGACCAATTCAGCCCTGGGTGAAGTCCTGGCCAGTGGCTTGCGCGCCCTGCAAGTCCAACCCAGTTGTTCTTCGCAAGACTTGCAAGCGGCCTTCGAGAACAAGGGGCGTCAGGTCAGCCACCGGTTAGAACGCTACCTCAGCGCCTTGGCCACCATGGCTTCAGTGGCGCCGCTGATGGGCTTATTTGGCACAGTGGTAGGCATGATCGAGATTTTTGGAGCCCAAGCGCCGGGCGCGGGCGTCGCCGGCAGCCATCCCGCCGAATTGGCGCATGGCATCTCGGTGGCTTTGTACAACACCGCGTTTGGCTTGATCATCGCCATTCCCACTTTGATCTTTTGGCGGTTTTTCCGCGCGCGTGTGGACGACTATGTGCTGACGCTGGAGTTGGCTTCCGAGCGTTTGCTTCGCCAACTCAACGGCCTCATCAAACCATGAGCATGCGCTTTGGTCATGCCAGCCGCGATGAACCTGAGATCAACCTGATCCCCTTCATCGATGTCTTACTGGTCGTGCTGATTTTTTTGATGCTCTCCACCACCTACGCCAAGTTCACCGAGATGCAGTTACGGCTGCCCGTGGCCGATACCGAAGCGCAACGCAACCACCCCAAAGAAGTGATCGTGACAGTGAGCAGCGACGGCGCCTATTTGATCAACCGGCAAGCCGTTGATAACCCGCAATTGGCTTTTATCGCCCAGGCGCTTCAAGTGGCAGCACAAGACAACAAAGACACGGTGGTCATCATTCAAGCCGATGCCAGCGCGCGGCACCAGTCGGTGATCACGGTGATGGAGGCAGCCCGTCGCGTCGGACTCACCCAAATCACGTTCGCCACGCAATCCTCCGCTCAAGGTGGCAAACGCTAGCCCTATGCAAGACACTGACCGGCCCGCGTGGCAAGTCCATCTGCTCAAGGTCTGGCAACATCGCACCCTGCCCGCCTTCCTGTTGTGGCCGTTGTCGCTTCTGAATTTGTTTGCCGTCAGACTGCGCCAGGGTCTTTACATGAGTGGTTTACTCTCCACCTACCGGGTTCGGGTGCCGGTGGTGGTGGTGGGCAATGTGGTGGTGGGGGGCTCGGGCAAAACACCTGTAGTGATTGCGCTGGTCCGCCACCTGCGGACCCGAGGCTGGCGTCCAGGCGTCATTTCACGCGGTTACGGTCGACTCGGCACGGCTTGCACAGAAGTCAAAACGGACTGCGCCGTACAAGACGTGGGTGACGAGCCTGCCTTGATTCATCGCTTGACGCAAGCGCCCGTCTATGTAGCCAAGCACCGTATCGATGCGGCTCGCGCCCTGTTGCACGCGCACCCTGAGGTGAACATCTTGGTCAGCGACGATGGCCTGCAGCATTTGTCGCTGGGTCGCGACTTGGATATCTGCGTGTTTGATGACCGCGGTGCGGGCAACGGGTTCTTGTTACCTGCGGGTCCCCTGCGAGAACCCTGGCCCCGGGCTGTGGATCTGATCCTGCACACGGGGCGACAGCCCGCTTTCAAGGGCTACCGGGGACACCGCACATTGGCAAACTACGGTGTGCGTGCCAATGGTGAGCGCGTGGCACTGACGGCGCTGACAGGACCTGGCCAGCCCCGCTTGTTTGCCCTTGCGGCCATCGCACAACCCGAACTGTTTTTTGACATGCTGCGCCAGCAATGCGTGGCGATTGATCAAACCTTGGCCCTGCCCGACCATTTCAATTTCGAAGACTGGACCTGGCCTGCGGCCGCATCGTCGCAAATTGTGTGCACTGAAAAAGATGCTTTGAAAGTTTGGCCGATTTATCCCGATGCCCTCGCTGTGCCCCTGAACTTTGAACTCGATGCCAGTTTTCTATCGACGTTCGACAAACTACTCGCAGACCTGCCTCACAGCTCGTTATCATCAGGGCATGGAAACACGTCTACTTGAATTGCTGGTGTGCCCGGTTACCAAAGGGCCCCTCCAACTTGACCGGGAACGGCAAGAACTGGTCTCGCGCAGCGCACGCCTGGCCTACCCGATTCGTGATGGCATTCCCATCCTGCTGGAGAACGAAGCGCGCGCTTTGAGCGACGAAGAACTGGGCCTTTGAAAGCACGCTTGTGAGCTTCACTGTTCTGATACCTGCGCGCTTAGCCTCGAGTCGCCTGCCTAACAAACCCCTGGCCGATTTAGGTGGCCTGCCGATGATCGTGCGGGTCGCCCAACGCGTTTTATCTGGCGTGCCCGAGGCCACTCGGGTGGTGGTGGCCGCTGATGACGAGGCCATCCTGGCGGCTTGTACACATCAGGGTATCGAGGCCGTGCTGACAAGCAAAGACCACCCCAGCGGTAGCGATCGGCTTGCCCAGGCTTGCGACTTGCTAGGGTTGGCGGACGACCAAGTCGTGGTCAATGTTCAGGGCGACGAGCCGCTGATCGATCCGCTCCTGGTCAGCGCGGTGGCTCAGTTACTGGCTCAACACCCGCAGGCCAGTATGAGCACCGCCGCGCACCCGCTGCATGAAGTGACCGAGTACCTCAACCCCAATGTGGTCAAGGTCGCGCTGGATGCCCAGAACATGGCACTGTATTTCAGCCGAGCCCCCATCCCCTATTGGCGCGATCAACCAAGCCCAGCCGCTTTGCCCCAGCCTTTGCCCTTGCGTCACATCGGCATTTACGGCTACCGGGTCAAGTTCCTGCGGCAGTTTCCAACATTAAGCCAATCACCCTTGGAGGTGATTGAGTCATTGGAGCAACTGCGGGCCATGTGGCATGGCCATCGGATTGCGGTACACATCACACCGGATGCGCCGGGCCCGGGCGTGGACACCCCGCAAGACCTTGAGCGGGTTCGACAACTTCTAGGGGTCTGAGCGCAAGCGTCAGTTGCGGGAAAGCCCGCCATGCTATTCTTGACACTCAAAATCGGGCGTAATTTTGATGGGTTGTGCTCCCTATTCGGACAGCAACCGCCCAAGCCCGCTCATTCTGTTTGATCCGAGGATTTCCATGAGACTCATCCTGTTGGGTGCCCCTGGCGCCGGCAAAGGCACTCAAGCCACTTTCATCTGCCAAAAATACGGCATCCCCCAAATTTCTACCGGGGACATGTTGCGTGCTGCGGTCAAGGCCGGAACGCCCTTGGGTCTGCAAGCCAAAGCCATCATGGAATCGGGCGGTCTGGTCAGTGACGACCTGATCATCAACCTGGTCAAAGAACGCCTTGAACAACCTGACTGCGCCAAGGGCTTTTTGTTCGATGGATTCCCGCGCACCATCCCCCAAGCCGACGCTATGAAGGCCGCCGGTGTGAAACTGGACTATGTCCTGGAGATCGACGTGCCGTTTGAAGCCATCATCGAGCGCATGAGCGGGCGCCGCTCGCACCCACCGTCTGGACGCACCTACCACGTCAAATTCAACCCGCCCAAGGTGGCTGGCCAAGACGATGTCACCGGTGAGCCCCTGGTACAGCGCGAAGACGACAAAGAAGAGACCGTGAAAAAGCGTTTGGATGTTTACAGCGCCCAAACCCGTCCCTTGGTGGACTACTACAGCCAGTGGGCCAAAGCCGAACCCACCGCGGCACCCAAGTACCGCGCGATCAGCGGCATGGGGGACGTCAGCGCGATCACCACCAACGCCATGGCCGCGCTGCAGACCTAAGGTCTTGAGCCTGCTGTCAGCATCAACTCGACCATCAGCGCAATGCGCGCCTTCACCGGCGGCAAGTCCAACGCGTAAGCTTTTGCGTCTTTCGGTGGTGTAGCGCCCTGCCCCAGCGCGCAGCGTGAGGCAATGGCCACACGAACGCCAAGCGATTGGGCCTGCAGCAATGCCGCTTCCAAACGATGGTGCACTGTGCCATTGCCGGTTGCAGCGACCACCACGCCTTGGAGTGGCGATGGGCCTGAAGCTTTGCTCGACGTGGCCGACAACAGGGCTTGCAACATCACACCATCTGCGCCAGCATGACTGGTGATGATTTCCACCCGGGGCCAGACGCGTGCTTCAACCACGCGCTGAATATCGCGCTGTGACAAAGGGGCGTCTTGTAATGGCCAGTCACGCAACATGAAGATCTGACCACTTTGTTCAACCCGTGCCAGCACGCCCGCGTCGCCCGAAGAGAAAGCGTCCAGACGCGTTGGGTGAATTTTTTGCACATCGAGCGCTGAATGCACCTGCCCGGCGCATACCGCCAGCACGCCTCGCGCACCGGCCATGCTGGCCACCCGAATCGCATCTGTTAAATTTTTTGGACCATCGGCGTCGTGCGCGTCCGCAGGTCGCATGGCGCAGGCAAAGACCACCGGCTTGCGCGGTGCCAAAACGTGGTGCAGGAAATACGCTGTCTCTTCAAGGGTGTCTGTGCCATGCGTCACCACAAGGCCAGCCACATCGTCCTGCGCCAGCCAGTGCATGGAGCGCCCCAGTAAGCGCTGCCAAATAGCCACCTCCATGTCCTTGCTGTCTACCTGGGCTACTTGCTCACTCACGACCGAGAGGCCAGCTGCCGTCAGAGCAGGACTATGTTTTAGCAAATCATCCACGCTTAATTTGGCAGCGTCGTACGCACCGGATTTGCCCGGCAAAGACACGCCGGCAATCGTGCCGCCGGTTCCCAAAATGACAATTTTTTTCTGAGGCACTTGCAATTCCCTGAAAACTGGTTAAAAATACAGGTACTGGATATTAAAACAGTAATTCGACTTCACCCTTACCTAAGGAGTCACCATGATGGAACCCGTTCAGTTTCAAGCGAAACTCACTGACAGACAACAGCAGATTCTGGACTTGATCCAGAGCGCCATCGCACGCACCGGCGCCCCGCCCACCCGCGCTGAAATTGCCTCGGAACTCGGCTTTAAATCCGCTAATGCTGCCGAGGAACACTTGCAAGCTCTTGCGCGCAAAGGTGTGATTGAACTGGTCAGCGGGACTTCACGCGGCATACGCCTCAATAGCGATGCACTGCGCTCCATCAACGAGAGTCGAAACAAGCAATTCTCACTGCCGCTGCCAAGTCTGGCACAACTCGCCTTGCCGCTGATTGGGCGAGTGGCTGCCGGTTCGCCCATTCTCGCGCAAGAGCATGTGGACCAAACCTATTACGTGGAAAACAGCCTGTTCCAGCGCAAGCCGGATTACCTCCTGAAGGTGCGCGGCATGTCCATGCGCGACGCCGGCATCATGGACGGTGACTTGCTGGCCGTGCAGGCCACCAAAGATGCGAAAAACGGTCAGATTGTCGTGGCCCGTTTGGGTGATGAGGTCACCGTCAAGCGCTTCAAACGCACCAAGGATTCGGTCGAGCTGCACCCCGAAAACCCAGACTACCAGACCATCATCGTGGAGCCTGGTGAACCATTCGAAATCGAAGGTCTGGCCGTTGGTCTGATTCGCAACACCATGTTGATGTGAACTAAATTTTGAGAGCAACACCATGAACATCGCTTTTCGCTCCCCCTCGCTCAACTGGTCAACCTTCAACAACCTGCTGGGCTTGGGCACCCCCGCCATCACCGCCAAGCCAGAGACCGCTTCAAATTTACGCCTTACAACAAGCGCCGCGCCAGCAAGCCGAGTCCTGTCCAACAAAATCCTGCCAACGGGCGTCAGCAGGCCCTTACGCGTTGTGCGGCTGATGGAAGTCGGCCAAGCACCTTCGCAAGTTGGTCGCATGGTCATTTCAGGCCGTATGGCAGACGTCTGCGCAGAACTTGACCGACTCGTCGCTCGCGAAGCTGCGATGCATTAAGGTGGTAAAAATGCTGAGTTGCTCAAGCAGCTCAGTCTGAGTCCAAGGCACAATACGGGTATGAATATTGTGATTTTGGACGACTACCAAGACAGCGTCCGCAAACTGGCTTGTGCCAGCAAACTCGATGCCTACCCCGCCAAGGTTTACACCAATACCGTCAAAGGTATTGGTCAGCTGTCAGTGCGATTACGGGATGCCGATGTGGTCGTGCTCATCCGTGAACGCACGCACATGTCGCGTGCACTGCTCGAAAAATTACCCAAACTTAAACTCATTGCCCAAACTGGCCGAGTAGGCAGCCATATCGATGTGGCAGCCTGCACGGAGCGTGGCATTGTCGTTGCCGAAGGCGTGGGGTCCCCCGTGGCGCCAGCCGAATTGGCATGGGCACTGATCATGACGGCCATGCGACGGTTGCCGCATTACATCAGCAGCCTCAAACATGGCGCATGGCAACAGTCCGGGCTCAAAGCCAGCTCTATGCCGCCCAACTTTGGCCTGGGAACCGTCCTCAAGGGCAAAACGCTGGGCATTTGGGGATACGGAAAAACCGGCCAATTGCTGGCCGGCTATGGCCGTGCATTTGGCATGCGTGTGGTGGTGTGGGGCCGAGATGCCTCTCGCGAAAAAGCGGTCCTAGATGGCTATGAAGCCGCCTCGAGTCGCGAGGAGTTTTTCGCAGAATCAGACGTGGTGTCTCTGCACTTGCGCTTGAATGAAGACACCGAGGGCATTGTTAAAGCCGATGACCTGGCTCGCATGAAACCCACCGCATTACTGGTGAACACGTCTCGCGCCGAATTGATCGAGCCTGACGCTTTGATTGGTGCCTTGAATCGCGGACGCCCTGGCATGGCAGCCGTCGACGTTTTCGAATCTGAGCCGATTTTGCAAGGCCATGCCTTGCTGCGCTTAGAGAACTGTATCTGCACACCGCACATCGGGTATGTCGAGCTCGACAGCTACGAGCTGTACTTTGGTGCCGCGTTTGACAATGTGCTGAACTTCATCAAGGGCACGCCCAGCAACATCGTCAACCCCGGCGCCTTGCAGGTCCGCCGCTGAGCGGCGAACCTTTGGGCTGAGCAACCGGTTCAGGCCGGTTTTTTCGCTCGCAAATTAGCCATCATCAGCTCGGTGTTGGCCTTGCGGTCGTCATTGACCTTCTTGAGTGTTGGGCGTTCGCCCATCGTCTTGAGGTAATCACGCACCGGCAGGCCGGCCAGCATGTCTTCTCCATAGACAATTTTGGTGGCCGAAGACACCAAGGGCAAATGAACCACGGCAGCGCAATCGGCCAGCGTGAACTGGTCACCTGCCACGAAGGGCGAAAACTTGGCCAACTTGGCAAAACCTTCAATACCTTTGGCTAAGAGCTTGCGCGTGCGCTCTTTGGTCCCTTCACTCACCTGTCCACCAAAAAAAGCCTGCGGGTAGAGCTCACGTGCCACCAGCTCGAGGTGCAAATCCAGGTAAACGATCAGCTCTCGCACCTTGGCGGCAGCCATGGGATCTGCCGGCAGGAGGGGATGCTGTGGGTAAGCCGCTTCGATGTATTCAGCGCACGCCATGGACTCGGAAATAGGGCCTTGCGGCGTGTCCAGAAACGGCACCTTGCCAACGGGCGAACGGTCCATTAACTTGGGGTTGGTGTTGCCCGTCCAGACCAGTTCCTCCTCAAACGACACGCCCTTTTCGAGCAATTGCAGTTTGATCTTGTTGTAGTAGTTACTTGCAGAAAATCCGCACAGCTTCAAGCTCATACTTTCTCCTCAATGGTTGATGGACAGGCAGCAGTGTCGCCGATCCCTGCCCTGTACAAAGTCCTGCAGGTGACTGTCAAGACTCCAGCGCCTAAGACGCTTCCCGGCTCGCGCGATAATCTCGCCCATGAACACCATCTACACCCAAGTCGGCATTGTTGGCGCAGGCGCCATGGGCCGCGGCATTGCCCAAATCGCTGCCCAGGCCGGCAGCACCGTCCTGCTGTTTGACACCCAAGCTGCTGCGGCCACCGCAGCCCAGACCGCCATTTTTTCGCAGTGGGACAAGCTGATGGACAAAGGCCGTTTGGATGCCGCCCAAGTCGCCGATTACAAAAAACGCCTGTTGTGCGCCAGCCAACTGAATGACCTGGCCGTTTGCGACCTGATCGTCGAAGCCATCGTGGAACGGCTGGATGTGAAAGCCGGCTTGTTTGCCGAACTCGAAAACATCGTCAGTGCTAAGACTGTGCTGGCCTCCAACACCTCCTCGCTGTCCATCACCGCCATCGCGGCCAAGCTCAAGCGCCCACAGCAAATGGCGGGCTACCATTTCTTTAACCCGGTCCCGGTGATGAAGGTGGTTGAGGTGATCGCTGGACTCAAAACCGATCCGGCCATTTGCAAAGCATTGAGTGAGTACGCCCGTCAAATGGGCCACACCCCGGTGGCTGCGCAAGACACGCCCGGCTTCATCGTCAACCATGCGGGTCGAGGCTTTGGCACCGAGGCCCTGCGCATCGTGGGCGAAGGTGTGGCCGACTTCGCCACCATCGACCGCATCCTCAAAGACCAGGCCGGCTTCAAGCTCGGACCGTTTGAGTTGATGGACCTCACCGCACTGGATGTCTCTCACCCGGTGATGGAGTCGATTTACCACCAGTACTACGAAGAACCGCGTTACCGCCCCAGCGTGATCACCGCGCAACGCTTGGCCGGCGGCATGGTGGGACGCAAAGTCGGTGAAGGCTTTTACCGGTACGAAGGTAATGTGGCGCAGGTCCCCGCGGAACCGCCTGTGCCACAGGTGGATGAGATACCGCCGGTTTGGGTGTCGCCGCGTGCCGCGCGCCGGGCCGAGTTGCTGCAACTGCTTAAGAACCTGGGCGCGAAAATCGAAACCGGCCAATCCCCCTCCCCCCTAGCGCTCACACTGGTCGCCCCCTTGGGCTTTGACATCAGCACCGTGGCCGTCGTCGAGCGACTGGACCCGGCCCGCACCGTGGGCATCGACATGCTGGTGGACGACGCCGCCACCAAGCGGCGCGTGCTGGCCACCAACCCTGCTACCCGCAGCGACATGCGCGACGCCGCCCATGCGCTCTTCGCGCGTGACGGCAAAGCCGTGAGCGTGATCCGCGACAGCGGCGGCTTTGTCACCCAGCGCGTGGTAGCCACCATCGTCAACATTGCCAGCGACATTTGCCAACAGCAAATCTGTTCACCCCAAGATCTGGAAACCGCCGTCACGCTGGGCCTGGGTTACCCCATGGGCCCCTTGGCCATGGGCAACTTGTACGGCCCCACCAATGTGTTGGAAGTGCTCTTTAACATGCAAACCGTTTACGGCGACACGCGCTACCGCCCCAGCCCCTGGCTGCGCCGTCGCGGCGCCATTGGGCTGAGCCTGCTGCACGTCGAAGCCTAAGCCGAACCACAGAAAGCCCGCCATGAGCGCACAACTTAAAAGCACCAGCCAAGGCCGCACCATGGTGCTGACCCTCTCCAACCCCGCGTACCGCAATGCTTTGGGACCTGAGATGTATGCGGCCGGCGTCGAGGCGCTGAGCGTGGCAGAGGCCAATACGGAAGTGCGCAGTGTGGTGATCGTCGGCGAAGGTGACAACTTCTGTGCCGGCGGCAACTTGCAACGGCTGCAAGGCAACCGCGAACGCGCTCCCTCGGTACAGGCGCAAAGCATTGAAGGTTTGCACAGCTGGATTGAAGCCATTCGCACCTTCCCCAAACCCGTGATTGCCGCGGTAGAAGGCGCGGCTGCGGGCGCTGGTTTTTCGCTGGTGCTGGCCTGTGACTTTGTGGTGGCTGCCAGCAACGCCGTGTTTGTGATGGCCTACAGC
>CANGMW010000018.1 GCA_947454695.1 Comamonadaceae bacterium
GCACACGCCGCTTGAGAGGAATGCCAAGATTGGGTAGGCTTGCGTCAACAACGAACGTGCCGCCCAACGAGGCTGACTCTCAAAAATCCGCTCATGACTTGCGCCATTGCATGAATGATTCGTCATCCATGAACCAACAAATCCGAAACCCCCTCCACGGCATGACCCTGGAGGCCATTGTTCGTGCCCTTGAAGCGCACTATGGGTGGGCGGAACTTGGTCAGCGGATTTCGATCCGCTGCTTTAATGAAGAGCCCAGCGTTAATTCCAGTTTGAAGTTCCTGCGCAAGACACCCTGGGCCAGAGAGAAGGTCGAGGGTCTTTATCTGTTCATGTTGCGGGAGAGACGGCGGATGGAAGGCCGCCTGGACTGACGATGGTGTTAACAGGTTGACTTGCTTGCCTGTGTTGGGTCTTTTTTGCCTGGCACGCACACACCAGGTTGGGGTTCTATGTTGTGCCCGCGAATGGTCATCTTGAGCATTCATACCAAGGGATCAAAGCATTCAAGCAAGGCCTTGGGTACCTTCGGTTCCTGTTTGGCGATGTATTGCCGGATATAAGGGCCAGCCTGCCAAGGATGCGTTTGTCCACTCCAGATGGCGTTTTGAACAATGCGTGGTGAACCTTCTAGCTCTTGAATCAAAACCACGGCCGGCAATAAAGTTTTGAATCTCACTTGCGCCAATGACCACTCGCCTGTTGTCGAAAGACTGACTATTTGTGCTGTGTCGGAGCTGGGTGGGCTGTTGGTTTTGATGGTCTTCAGTATTTCCAAATACTGTTGGGAGCTGGCATCCGGATTGCTGATGCGCTCACATTGACGCGTTAGCCTGACCCACTTGTCCTGCACCATGCCTAGAGCGTCCACTTCTCTGCCGTCAATCACCAACAGATAGCCACTGTCTTTTTGCGCGACAGAAAAGTGATTGAGAAAAACACCCAAACTCACCAATATCAGCACGTAGATTGAAATTCTTTTGGGCATTGTTAGCTCGGCGATCGTTTAAAAATCAAAACCAAGTTGGGGTGTCGCTTCAGCCTGTTTCATCGCAGATGACGGGCGCTTGCGAATCAGTTTGCGAGAGGCGTGCTTTTCCACCACGGCTTGTTTCCCGGCTTTCACGTCTGTGTGTTGGCGTCTTTCATGCAGCCGTTGTTTGGCCGTGCGGGTGGCTGTCGCCAGGTCCAGCAGTGGCTGAGGCATGTCAGCGGATGCCGCAGCATGGGATAGTTCATGGCCGGGCATTAGCCAGGGTTCAAACAGCCAGGTGTCCGGTACTTGGCGCATGTAGGGCAACCAGCGCCTGACAAACACCCCATGCGGGTCGTGATCTTGGGCTTGTTTAATGGGGTTGTACACGCGCGTGGTGTTGATGCCCGTGGTCCCCGATTGCATCTGCAATTGGCTCCAGTGAATGCCGGGCTCGTAGTCTAAAAACTGAGTTGCCAACCATTCACCTACCGGGCGCCAATGCAACCACAGGGGATAGGCCGCCACGGAGACCAACATGGCCCGCATCCGGAAATTGAGCCAGCCTGTTTCGCGCAGCATGGTGACGCAGGCATCGACCATGGGCCATCCTGTGCGGGCCTCTTTGAGCGCCTCAAGGTACGCGAGGTCGACATCTTGCTCGCGCAGCCCGTCATACCCCGGGTGCATGTTGCGCCACTCAATGGCTGGTTCACTCTCCAATTTTTGAATGAAGTGGCAATGCCAGTACAAGCGACTGACAAAAGCACTTAAACCGGCGCGGTGACGGCTGGCCTGCGGTGGCAAGCTTTCTAAGTGTGAACGAGTTCGCTGCACCACTTCGCGCATGCTGATGCACCCATACGCCAGGTAGGCCGACAGGCGGGAGCAGGCATCAGGCGCAGACAGCGGAGAGGAAATGCCACCCCGGTAGCCCATGCTGCGGGCGTTCAAGAAACTGTGCAGGGTGGCCAAGGCCAGGGTGCGCCCGCCGCGTTGCCGGTAGCGCGGGTTGTGCTGCAAGTGAGACGGCGCGGCCATCGCCAGGGGGGCGACTGAAGGCGGTTTCCAAAACGTCAACGACACTAAGTGTTGCACGGGTAAGGCCATGTGCTTTTCCCATGCGGCTTGCCAGACGTTGCGATTTTTAAGCCCTCGCACCACGCCGAACTGAGCAAATTCATGCCACGGGATGTGGTGAGTCTTGCACCAAGCCGCGACGCGGAGGTCGCGTGCATAGGTGAAGGCGTTGCCGGTTTCTTCGTGCGCATAGAGCCCGGTAAACGGCGCTTCATGCCAAATTTTGCTCAACACCTCGGGCACTTCGCCGGTATGAATTTCTACGCAGCCACCCAAGATTCTTAAATGATCATCCAAATCCTGCAAGGACTCCCGCACAAATTCAAAGTGTTGAAGCGCTGCATCGGGTTGCAACCAAAGTTCAGGCTCTATCACGTAGATACAACGCACGGGCCCAAGTCTTGCTGCTTGGACCAGCGGCTCGTGATCTTCCCAACGCAAGTCGCGTTTGAACCAGACCAGGCTGTAGCGCATTTAGACAGATTGGAGTTGAGCCAGTGTGACGAAATCAAGCGCCCGGCTTTGTGTGCATTCAAGGACCACGGGCGGTGCGACGCCCGCCTCATAGGCCTGTCGCCACCGCAGGGCACACAAGCACCACCGGTCTCCTGCGACCAGACCTGCAAATCGGTACTGGGGCCTTGGCGTCACCAAGTCGTTGCCTTGTTGAACCGAGAAATCTAAAAACGCTTGCGTCACTTTGGCGCAAATGACGTGACTGCCTTGATCTTGCTCATCCGTGTTGCAGCAGCCGTCGCGGTAGTAACCGGTGAGGGGGTCGTACGAGCAGGGAACCAGGGGCGTTCCAAGGACGTTCAAGGCGTTTTGTTGCATGAGATTTTTTTGAGGTCGGGTCTGACTGACAAAGCGGCTTTGTAGATCCGGCGATAAGTACAGAGAATTTTAGGCAGAGCTTCCCAGGCTGATCTGTCCTGCTGCGAATGCCCTTGCAACTTCAATGGCTAGGCTTAGCGCAAAACCCCAGGCCAGCATCGGTCCTGGACCTCAGGTAAAAAGCAAAGCATCAATGAGGAATTTCGAGACATGGAAAACGGCAATAGCTCGGCCAATATCTTTGGCACTTATGACGACGCGTGTTGGCGTTGGCATCTCAAAAGAAACATCTCGATTTCCCCGGTAAAGTTGGCGCTGATTTTTGCGGGCATCGGCTTCATCAGCTTGCTGATTGGTTTGGTTTTCTTCTGGTTGGGTGCCTCGCTGATTCTTCCCTTTTCAATAGTCGAAATTGCAGCGCTGTTGATAGCCTATGTGTACAACGCGATCCACGCCAACGATTATGAAAAACTGATTCTGTCGAGGGAACTTGTCCAGATTGAACGCAAGATTGGTCTAAAACTGCATCAAGCGCAGCTGGTGCGATCGATGACCCGCGTGGATAAAACGAAGCTCACGAATGAGCTCATAGAAATTCGGCAAGGCAAACAATTGACTTATTTTGGTCAATTTGTCCACGTCAATTTGAGGCTCTCCTTGGCCGAACAAATTTCGGCACGCCTGCTGCCGCAATTCAATTAACGACGCACAGGGCAACTCAATCACTTCAGGCCGTTTTTAAACTTCACACCGTCATGGGAATCACGTCGTGAAAGCGCGCGAGGTCCACGATCCGTTTGCCGTTCCCGCCGTCCGAGATGATGTCCACAAAGCGGCGATCGAATAAAACGTTGTCCAAGGTGTAGGTGTGCAGCGCATAGACGGGCGCCGCGAAGTTCTCGTCGTGGCCATGGATGGACGCGCTGACCCGGGCCAGCTGGGTGGCAAAGCTTTGGGCATCGCAGCCGTGAAGCGGGCTTGATGCGTCGATGCGATGGATCAGCGTCCAGGTGAGTTCAAACAACTGGTTGCGTTGTCGCTCCAGTGGCAGGTCATAAATCCGGAAGTACAGCTCGCCCTCGCTGGTGCGCTCTTGTCGCACCAGGCCCAGATTGGCCGAGGGTTCCACAATCCGGTTCAGTCGCTGGTTGGCCACACGCAGCATGAGCACGCGTTGGCCGTTGAATTGACGGATCACCGCTTTGTCGCTGAACAACACGCGTGCCGTGGGTTTGGCAAATCGCGCAAACACCAAGCCGGTGACCACAGCCAAGCTGGCAAGTCCGACCACGATTTCCACCGCAGCAATGAGGTGGCCTGCAAAGTTTGCGGGCGACATTTCGCCATAGCCCACGGTGGCTATGGTTTCGATGCTGAAAAACATCGCGTCCGCAAACGAGCCGGGTTGTGCGTTGGCAATGCTGCCCGGCATGAGCCAGTAGGCGCTTGCAAACAGCAGGTTCACGCCAAGAAAGAACGTGAGCAGGGTCGCAAAAAAGCGCGGCCAGCTCATGGTGAGCACCAGGTGATACGGGTCACCTAATCGCCGCCAATGGCCGCCTGCATTGCGGATTTCGACGTCGCCCCGGAAGATGGTGTTGGTTTTTTTGGGCATGTTGCGCTCCCCTTCAATGTCAGTCGCTATTGTCGCAAATAGTCCGTGAGCCGCACGCTGTCCTCTCGCGCTTGTACCGTTTAATCGTCCACCTTGCGGCGCAAAGTTTTCACTTGTGACCGTATCGACTTGCCTTCAAGCCGGCGCTGCTTGGAGCCATAGGTCGGCTTGGTGGGCCGTCGGATCTCGGGCACTTCGGCGGCTTGCGCCACGATGTCCTGCAGCCGTGCGAAGGCCAGCGTCTTGTTTTGGTCTTGCGTGCGCGCTGCCTGCGCTTTCAAAACCAGGATGCCCTCTTTGCTCACACGACGACCTGGTAAAGTCAACAGGCGTTCTTTCACCGCCGCTGGCAAAGACGACGCCCGGATGTCAAAGCGCAAATGAATCGCGGTGGAGACCTTGTTGACGTTCTGTCCCCCGGGCCCTTGGGCGCGGATGGCCGTGAATTCAACCTCGTGTTCGTTTACCCGTGCAGTCATGGCTGAGCAGGGCTGGGATCGCTCAAGCCTTTGCTACCACTTGGCGGTCCAGCGCTTGCAGTGCGGCCACCACGCGGGACTCGGTGCCGCGGATGTGGTCCATGAAACGGGCTGCCGCTTCCGTGGCGTTGCGGGACAACACGACTTTCATGAGGTCGTCGTGTTCGTTGTGTTTACGGCTTTCAATGCTGCGCATGCTGGCGGAAAAACGGCGGTAGCGCTCGGCGCGGTCAAACAGTTCGCTCACGAGTTCCAGCAGCAGCGGTGAGCGGCAGGCGGCATAAAACGCCATGTGGAATGCGCGGTGGCGCTCGGACCAGGACTCGTCCAGCGCCACGTGTTGCCCCACCAGCCGCTGCTCGACCAGTGCCAGCGAATGCCCGCAAGCCACGATGCCGGCTTCCCAGGCGTCATCGCCGTGGGCAATGGCATCCAGCAGTGCTTCGGATTCGATCAGGCCGCGCACCCGGGTGAGGTCTTTGACGTCCTCGATGGTGAGCGGCGCCACACGAAAGCCCCGGTTGTCCACCGCGCGCACAAAGCCTTGCTCTGATAAGCGCGACAGCGCTTCACGCACCGGGCTGCTGCTGACCTCGAGTTTGCGGCTGATGTCATCCACCCGCAGGCGCTCGCCCGGTCCGTACTCGCAGCGCACGATGGCGGCGCGCAATTCGCGGTAGGTGCGCTCGGCCAGGGGCAGGTCGTTGGATTGCATGGTGTGCGGCAAGGGGTTCAGGCTGGGGTGAGCGCTATTTTACGGTCGACCCGCCTGGGCGCTTAATTTAATGCATAGGGGTAAATGCTATGTCTGAAATATAGTTTTATGCACAAAATAAAGTCCTCCCTGCGGTACGCATTGGCCTGCCGTGATCTTCAAAGCGAACTGAGAACTGAACATGAAACTTATCTCCTACCTCCATCAAGGGCGTGAAACCTGGGGTGCTGTGGTCAATGGCCAAGTGCTGGACCTGGCCAGTGTGACGGGTCTGGCGACCCTGGCGGACTTTGTTGGCAGCGATCAGTTCCCGGCCCGTGACCAGCTGGTCAAAAAAGCGGCGGCCGTGGCGGCCTATGACCAGGTGGAGTTGCTGTGCCCGATCACCCGCCCGGAAAAAATGGTTTGTGCCGTGCGCAATTACATGGACCACCACCAGGAAGCACTGGCTGCCGGTTTGCAGCGCGAGTTGTCGGCTGAGCCGCCGATCTTTCTGCGCGTGTGGCGCGCCAACACGCCGCACAACGGCCCCATCGTGCGTCCTCGCGTGTCCGAGACCCTGGACTGGGAAGGCGAACTGGCCGTCATCATCGGCAAGGGCGGGCGTGACATTCCTGAGAGCGAGGCCTTTGACCATGTGGCGGGTTACTCCATCTTCAACGATGGCAGCGTGCGCGAATGGCAGTTCCATGCCAAACAAATTGCCTCGGGCAAGAACTTCGAATCGACCGGTGGCTTCGGCCCCTGGCTGGTGACCGCCGACGAGATCGCGCCCAACCGTGAGCTCAAGCTGGAAGTGCGCCTCAATGGTGAAGTGGTTCAGTCCAGCCACACCGGCCACATGATTTTCGGCATTGCCAAGATGATCAACTACGCCTCCACCATCTTCACACTCGCCCCCGGCGATGTGATCGCCACCGGCACACCCTCCGGCGTGGGTTTTGCGCGCAAGCCGCCGCGCTACATGAAAGCCGGTGATGTGTGCGAAGTCGAAATTGAAGGCGTGGGCCTCTTGCGCAACCCGGTGGTTGACCAAAAGTAAAGCACCCGTCGCGGGCAGGCCTGTCACAGCGCCGGCCCGCGCCTTCACCTTGGGATTGGGAACACTGTATGCAACTCAGAAAATTTCTCATCGCGTCGCTCGTCGCTGCATGGTCCGCCACGCAAGTGTCATGGGCCTGGGCCCAGGCCTACCCCGAGCGTCCGATCAAAATCGTGCAGGGTTTTGCCGCTGGCGGCAATGCCGACAACATCGCGCGCGCCGTGAGTGCAGAAATGACCAAAGGGCTGAACCAACCGTTTGTGAATGAAGCGCAAGCGGGTGCCGGCGGCACGATTGCCGCCACCACCGTGTCGCGCGCCAAACCCGATGGCTACACCTTGCTGTTGGCCACGGGCGGTCATGCGGTGGCGGGTGCGCTGTATGGCAATTTGCAATACAAAACGATTGCCGATTTTGAGATGGTCTCCACCATCACCTACTTCCCGTTTCTGATCGTCACCTCGGCCAGCTCTCCCCTCAAATCAATGGCAGACCTGCTGGCGGCCGCGAAAAATTCAGACAAAGGTTTGACCTACGGCTCTGCCGGCATTGGCTCCACCCACCATCTGGCCGGTGAGCTTTTGGGCAAGATGGGCAAGCTCGAACTGCTGCATATTCCCTACAAGGGCGATGCGGCGTCGGTCACGGCCCAGTTGGCCAACGATGTGGATTTCATTGTGGTGCCGCCCACCGCCGTCATCACCAACATCAAAGGCGGCAAGCTGCGCGCCTTGGCCACCACCGGCCCCAAGCGTTGGTCCGGCCTGCCCGATGTGCCCACCGTGGCCGAGATGGGTGTCGCGGCCTATGACGTGCGCTCCTGGGCCGGGCTCATGGCCCCGGCCGGCACACCCCGGCCCATCATCGATCGCCTGAACATGGAGGTGCTCAAAGCCCTGCAAGCACTCGCTGTTCGCACCCGCCTGGAAGACATGGGCGGAGAAGCCCAAGGCAGCACACCCGAGGAGATGCGCGCCATGGTCTCCAGCGAACTTCAAAAATGGATCAAGGTCGTCGCTGACGCCAAGATCCCCAAACAATGAATGGATAAGCCATGAGCCTGATCAAAATTCGTAAACGCAGCCTGACGATTGAAACCACCTTCCATGAAGGCGGCCCGGTGGCTGACACGCCGCTGAAAATGGCTGCAGCCTGTGCGGTGATTGAAAACCCCTACGCCGGGCGCTATGAGCCCGACCTGATGCCCTTCATGGCAGAGCTGCGTTCACTGGGCACTGTCTTGGCGACCGAGCTGGTGGAGACCCTGGGCCGCGACAAGGTCGAGGTCTACAGCAAGGCGGCCATCGCGGGCGTCAATGGCGAAATGGAGCATGGCGCGGTCTGGCACGAAGCCGGCGGCTGGGCCATGCGCGCGGTGCTGGGCGACCCCAAAGCCATGGTGCCTGCCGCCAAAGCTGTGGCCAGCGCGGGCTACCGCCTCATGGTGCCTTTGCATTACATCCACGCCAGCTATGTGCGCAGCCACTACAACAGCATGGAGGTCGGCATTCAGGATGCGCCGCGCCCCAATGAAATTTTGTTTGCCCTGGTGATGGGTACCGGCGGGCGCGTGCACTCGCGTCTGGGTGGACTCACCAAAGACAAGGTGTCCGTGAACGACGGGCAGCGCTGACCGTGCGTGCCATTCAAATTTTCCAACCCGGCGGCCCCGAGGTCCTGACCGAGGTCGAGCTGCCAACACCGCAGCCCGGCCCCGGCGAGATCCGCGTCAAAGCCGAAGCCATCGGTGTGGGCCGGCCCGATGTGTTGGTGCGCAAAGGCACCTACAAATGGATGCCACCGCTGCCGGCCATACCGGGCAGCGAAATGGTGGGCACCATTGACCTCTTGGGTCCTGGTGTGTCGGGCTTGCGCACGGGCCAGCGGGTACTGGTGAGCGCGCGTGAGCTGAGTGTGCGCGGGGGCTGTTGCGCCGAATACATTTGCGTGCCGGCGAGTGCGGTGTATGTGCTGCCGCACAACATCGATCCAGTGGACGCCGCCAGCCTGCCGAACTTGCAATTCGCCAATGCCTTGTGGGAATGCGGTCCGGGTGCGCGTACGCGCGCCATCCTGATCCCCGGTGTGTCGGGCGGCGTCGGATCCATCCTGACCCGCCTGGCCCAGCACAAAGGTGCGATGGTGATCGGCACCACCTCATCGCCTGAAAAAGCGCAGTTCATCAAGAGTCTGGGCGTGGACCATCTCTTGAGTGGCGACGCGCCAACCTTGCCGCAAGCGGTGAAGGATGTGACCGAGGGCCGCGGTGTGGATTTCGTGGTCGATCAACTCGGTGGCGACGCCTTGATCGCCTGCCTGCGCAGCCTGGCGCCCATGGGGATGCTGGTCTCGATCAACGTCATCACCGGCATGCCCAAAGCCGATGTGTTTGCGGAAATGCGCGCCTTGCTGTCGCGCAGCCTCTCGCTGCGCACCTTCTCCATGCACACGCTGGACAACGATGCCAACGAGCGCCGCCGGCTGATGAACCTGGCCATCGAGCAGGTGGCCCAAGGCGCGGTGAAAGTGCCGCCATCCATGGTGCTGCCGCTGTCCGAGATTCGCCAAGCCCATGTGATGCTGGACGCCGGATCCAGCCAAGGAAAAATTGTTTTGCAACCCTGAGGTCAACATGACTGCAACCTACGCTCCCAGGCTATCGCATGTCGGTATCTGTGTCATTGACATTGACAGAATGGCCGACTTTTACTGCAAAGTGTTCGGACTCCAAGTGTCAGACAAAGGGCCGGGCAACACCTTCCCTTATATGCTGGCATTTTTGAGTGGCAATAAAACCCAGCACCATCAACTGGCTCTGGCACAGAACCGCCCGGCAGGTTCAACCAGCACGGTCATGCAGCTGTCGTTCATGGTGGACAGCCTGGATGACTTGCGCCAGGCCCGCGACAAGGCCTTGCGTGAAGGTGCCACCCAGATGCGCGGCCTCAACCACGGCAACGCCATTTCCATTTATTTCATGGACCCGGAGCACAACACGGTGGAGGTGTATGTGGACACACCGTGGTACGTGGCCCAACCCCACGGCGACCCGCTGAACCTGGACCATTCGGATGAAGCGATCTGGGCTGAAACCGAAAAAATTGTGCGGGCTGATCCGACCTTCAAGCCCGTGGAAGAATGGTCCGACGCCTTCGGTCAAAAAATCCAGGCCGGGCGCTAAGCGCCATCTGCCCGATCCGGTCATGGTCGACACGACGCCCCTGACGCCAATGCTTCAAGCGGCCACCGCATGAAGCCCTATGACGTCATCATCGCCGGGCTGGGACCTACCGGTGCGACCCTGGCAGGCTTGCTGGGACAGGCGGGTGTGCGTGTGGCGGTGTTTGATCGTCTGCCCGACTTGTACCCCTTGCCCCGTGCCATCGGTTTGGACCACGAGGCCATGCGCATCTTCCAGCAATTGGGCCTGGCTGAAAAAATCATGCCCCATATCGCCGCCTACCGGCCCAGCGAATACCTGGGCATGGACGGCCAGCTGATCAAGCGCTTGGATACACTGCCCGAGCCCCATGTGCTGGGCTGGGCACCGAACTATGTGTTTGATCAACCCGCTTTGGAGCGGGTCTTGCGCGAGCGGCTTTCCAGTCTGCTAACGGTTGAAGTCTTTGTGGCCTCGGAGATTGAAGACACCGGGCAGGACGCAGATGGCGTCTGGGCGGATGTGCGCGTGCAGGGGGAAGCCACGGTGCGCCGCTTCACCGCCAGCTACCTGGTGGCCTGCGACGGCGGTGCCAGCCCGGTGCGCAAGCGCCTGGGCATTGAACTGGAAGACCTGCAGTTTGACGAGCCTTGGTTGGTGGTGGATGCCATCGTGCCCACCGAGAAACTCGCGCAATTGCCGCAAACCCAGGTGCAGTACTGCGAGGCAGGCCGACCGTCCACCTTTGTGGTGGGGCCCGGCAATCACCGGCGCTGGGAGATCATGCTGCTCGAAGGCGACAGCCTCTCGCCGGATTTCCCGCCTGAAGAACTGTGGCCTTTGTTAAGCCGCTGGATCCAACCCGGCGAGGCCAAACTGTGGCGCGCTGCAGCCTACCGCTTTCATGGCCTGGTCGCCCGCGCGTGGCGACGCGAGCGCATTTTGCTCGCCGGCGATGCGGTGCACATGACACCACCTTTCATGGCGCAAGGCATGGTGAGTGGCTTGCGGGATGCCCACAACCTGGCCTGGAAACTCACGCGGGTCATTCAAGGTCAATCACCGCCAACGCTGTTGGATACCTACCAGCAAGAGCGCTACCCGCATGTCAAACAAACCATTCTGACGGCGATGGGCTTGGGGCGCATCATTTGCGAGCGCGATCCCGTCAAGGCAGCCGAGCGTGATCAGCGCTTGCGTGAGGCCCATGGTGGCGTGGTCAAAACCGAGTTCCGCCAGAACATGATTCCCAAGCTGCAGACCGGTTTGATCGCCGAGCCTGAGGACCAAGGGGGTGAGTTGTTCCCCCAACCGTGGGTTCGATCGAAAGACTTCGCCGGGCGACTCGATGACCTCACCGGCAGCGGGTTCCGTGTCGTGGTGCAAGCAGCGGCTTTGTCCGCCCAAGAGCAAGCGGCCTATCTGGCGGCCTTGGCCCCGCTGGGGGGTGTGTTGGTGGTCTTGGGTAAGGCGTCCGCAGCCGGTGGCGTGTACATCACCGAGGATCAACCTTTGCTGTCAAACTGGTTCCATGCGCATGGCAAGGTCGCCATGGTGGTCAGGCCCGACCACTACCTGTACGGTGCGGCGGATAGCCATGAGCAATCGCTGGAGATGCTCCAGCGCATACGAGCGGATATTTCAAACAACACGCATTGAAGTAGCTTTGAGCTGGCATGCCACGGGCGTGTGGCGACACTCAGCCCAACACGGTCTGCGCCACCTTGGCATACAAGGGAATCCCCAGCAGGATGTTCAGCGGAAAAGTCACGCCGAGGGACAAACCAAAGTACAGCGAGGGCTTGGCCTCCGGAATCGCAAAACGCAAGACGGCCGGTACCGCGATGTAGGACGCACTGGCGGCCAGGGTCATGAGCAGTGTGGCGTCGCCCTGCGGCAAGCCCAACACCCAGGCCAGACCCAAAGCGATGCCGGCGTGGCACAAGGGGCCCAGCACGGCATAGCTCAGCAGCCAGGGCGACTGACCTTGGAGTTGCGGCAGATTGCGAGCGGTCATGAGCCCCATGTCCAGCAGGAAAAACGCGAGCATGCCTTTGAAGAGATCGGTGGAGAACGGCTGCATCGCCGCTTTGCCGGCTTCACCGGTGAGCAGTCCCACCACCATGGCACCCAGCAAGAGGAGTTGCGCGCCGTCGGTGAACGACTCGTGAAGTATCTTGCCCAGCTTCATGCCCGCAGGCGACGGAGTTGTCGTTGCGTGGCTGGGGGTTTGCCGCAGCAGGTTGGCAAAGATCACCGCCATGATGATCGCAGGGGATTCCATCAGGGCCATGGCGGCGGCCATATGACCGCCGTAGGCAATGTGCTGGTTTTCCAGGTATTGCACCGAGGTGACAAACGTCACGGCACTCACCGAGCCGTAGGTGGCGGCCAGGGCTGCAGCATCAAAGCCCGGCAGCCAACGCTTGAGCAAGTTGTAGCCGATCACGGGCACCACGACCGCCAGCGTGATGGCGGCACCAAGGCCTGCTGCCACTTGGGTGTTCAGCCCCGATTGCGCCAGCGCAAAGCCGCCTTTGAGTCCAAGCGCCATGAGCAGGTAAAGAGAGAGAAACCGCGAGATGGCAGGAGGGATTTCCAGATTGGATTTGACGAAGCCTGCCAGGATGCCGAAGACAAAAAACAAAATCGCCGGGTCAAGTAGGTTGTGCATGTCAGAACTCCTTGAGGCCATCTTAGGTCGTCACGGACTATATGTAAAATCGATAATAAAATTTCTAACCATAGATAAAAATCTATGAATATCACCTTCCGTCAATTGCGTTTGTTTCAAGCCCTGGCCGACACGGGCAGCGTCAGCGCGGCCGCCCGGGCCATGCATGTGACCCAGCCCACGGCGTCCATGCAACTCAAGGAGGTCACGCAGGCCATCGGATTGCCTTTGTATGAAGTGATTGGCAAAAAAATTCACCTGACCGATGTGGGACAGGAGTTGGCCGCCACAGCGCGCGCCCTGAGCGCCTCCTGGTCCGCGTTTGAACAACATGTGGACGCGGTCAAGGGCTTGGCCAAGGGCAAGCTGTGCATTGCGGTGGTGAGTACGGCCGAATACTTCATGCCCCGGCTCATCGGTACGTTTTGCAAAAAATACCCGGCTATCGATGTGGCGCTGGAGATCCTGAACCGGGATGGCGTGGTGCAACGCCTGGGGCGTCATCTGGATGACCTCTACATCATGTCCATGCCGCCGACCGACATGGATTTGCATGACGAGGTGCTCATGCCCAATCCGATTGTGCTCATCGGCCCCACAGGCCATGCCTGGGCCAAAGCCGGGCGCGTGGCCCTGAAAGATTTGAAGGACAGCCGCTTTATTTTGCGAGAGGCCGGCTCCGGAACCCGCATGGCGGCCGAGCAGTATTTCCGGAAAAAGAAATTCAAACCGGCGGTGCGTCTGGAGTTGGGCAGCAATGAAGCCCTGAAAGAATCGGTGGCGGGGGGCTTGGGGATTGGCGTGGTGTCTCAACATGCCTTGCACGGCCTGGACAAGGAAAACGGCGTGGCGGTGATCGATGTGGAGGGCTTTCCGCTCGCATCGTCCTGGCATATGGTCCACCATGCCCAACAGAAACTCTCGCCGGCGGCCCTGGCTTTCCGTACCCACCTCATGAGCGCTGTTCAGCGCGATAAATTTACCCGCAGGTCTCGCTAGCGCGTATCAGCTGCGCTCACGACAAACCGCGCAGCTTCAGAGGCGACCGGCCAGCCAGCGGCGCACGCCTTGGCGGGTGCCATCAGGCACGGCACCCAGGGCGGGGCGGTATTCGCAACCGATCCAACCCTGCCAGCCACAAGCGGCGCTCACCTCATCGATGACGTCAAACAGGTAGGGGTAGTTCAACTCACCCACATCGGGTTCATGCCGCTGGGGCACGCCCGCGATCTGAAAATGCCCGACACGACCGGTCGGCAGGTACTGGCGGATCTTGCTGGCCAGATCACCTTCCATGATCTGGCCGTGGTACAGGTCCATCTGCACCTTCACGTTGTCGGCCCCGATCTGCTCAATCACCTGGTGGGCTTGGGCCTGGTAGGTCAAAAAGAAACCGGGAATGTCGCGGGTGTTGATGGGTTCGATCAGCACATCGCGTCCGGCGGGCTTGGCTTGCTCGGCGGCCCAGGCGATGTTGCGCAGGTAGGTTTGATCTAACTGCACCCGGTCCACGCCGGTGGGCATCAGGCCGGCCATGACATGGATGCGCGGGCAGTCCAGCACCTCGGCGTAGTCCAGCGCTTTGAGGATGCTGGATTGAAAATCGCGCTCGCGTCCGGGCAGGCAGGCCATGCCGCGCTCGCCCGTGGCCCACTCGCCCGGCGGGGCGTTGAACAGCACCTGTTCGAGTCCGTGGTCGTCCAGTCGCTGGCGCAGCAGCTGGGCGTCAAACTCGTAGGGAAAGAGGTACTCCACCGCCTTGAAACCATCACGGGCAGCGGCGGCGAATCGGTCCAGAAAGTCGTGCTCGTTGTAGAGCATGCTCAGGTTGGCGGCAAAACGGGGCATAGGGCTTGGGTTGAAAAAAGGTTTACCAAACGGCGTCAAACGCCGTGCGCAGCTCGTCGATACGGGCCTCGCTCAAGGGCGTGGCTTGGCGGTTTGACATCAGCCACAGCTTGGCGGTTTCTTCCAGTTCTTCCAGCACCGCACTGGCTTGCGCCGGTGTCTGATGCCACACCACCGGGCCCAGACGATCGAGCATCACCGCGCGCAGCGGTTTGCCCTGACGTGTGCTGTCGTCGATCAGATGCGCCACCTCGCTGGCCACCCCGGGCGCGCCGGGGCGCTGGTAGGCCACCAGCGGCACATGGCCGACTTTCATGACGTAGTAGGGCGTGATGGGCGGCACGATGTCTGCGGTCTGCCACACGCCACCGAGCGTCAGGCTCACCAGATGGGTGGCATGGGTGTGAATGATGCAGCGGGCTTGGGGCGCTGCGGCGTAAATGCGTTGGTGCAGTGCCAGCGTCTTAGAGGCTGGCGCGCCGCTCAGTTGCACACCTTGCGCGCTGACATGGGCCAGTTCATCCGCCCGCAAATCACCCAGACAGCCGTCGGTGGGCGTGATGAGAAAACTGCCGTCCTCCAGCTTCACGCTGATGTTGCCCGCGCTCGCATGCACATAGCCGCGCTCGTAGAGCGAGGCGCCGATGCGGCAGATGTCATTCCGGGATTCGAGGACGTTCATGCGCTTGCCGCTTTCAGCAAGTTCAAGGATTTTGTGAAGAAGTCGGTGCTGCCAAAATTGCCCGACTTCAAGGCCACATGCACGGTGTCACCCCCGCAGACCGGGGAGCTCACCGTGGTCCAGGGAACTCCCGGGTCAATTTGTGGGCCGATCACCATGCGTTGCACACCCAGGGCCTGAACCACCGCGCCCGAGGTTTCGCCACCGGCCACCACCAACTGCCGCACACCGGCTTTCACAAGGCCTTTGGCAATTTCGGACAGCGCGTGTTCGACCAGCTCACCGGCGCGGGCCACCCCGAGCTGGCTTTGAATCGTTTTCACGGCGTCGGGCTCGGCCGTGGCATAGATCAACACCGCTTGGCTGGCAAGTTGGGGTGTCGCCCAGGCCAGGGCTTGAGCCACGACGTCGGTGCCGGCGGCAATGGCCAGCGGGTCCACCGCGAACGCGGGCAACCCCCGGGCTTTCCAATCTTGCACCTGGCCATTGGTGGCCACCGAGCAACTGCCCGACACCACGGCTTGATGGCCTTGGGCCGGCGCCAGGGCGTCGGCCTGCGCACCGGCTTGCAGCAAGCCTCGCGCTTGCCAGTTTTGCGGCAAGCCAATCGCCACACCGGAGCCGGCGGTGACCAGCGGCATGTCCGCCAAGGCAAGGCCGATAAACATCAAGTCTTGCCGGTCGATGGCATCCACGACCGCCACGCCAACGCCGGCGTCTTGCAAGGCTTTAAAGCGCGCGCGAATGGCCTCTGGCCCGGCCGCCACGGTGGCGTGTTCGACCAACCCGACTTGCCGGCGCGTTTGCGACTGCATCACGCGCACCAAATTCGCATCGGTCATGGGGGTGAGCGGGTGGTGTCGCATGCCGCTGTCGGAGAGCAGCACATCGCCCACAAACAAGTGCCCTTTGAACACCGTGCGCTGGTTCTCGGGAAAGGCCGGGCA
>CANGMW010000019.1 GCA_947454695.1 Comamonadaceae bacterium
ACAGCCAGTTTGAATTGGCGGCGCGGCCTGCCGGAGTGGTCTGTCAACAGCAGCTTACAAGGGCTGAGTTTGAGTTTGCCCCAGCCCTTGACCAAACGTGCTGAATCCGCGTTGCCTTTGCGACTTGACATCACACCGACGGGCGAACCTCGCCAAGACTTGCTGAGTCTGGACATCGGACGCGCCGTCTTGGTCCGGTATGTGCGAGACTTGAGCGGGCCCGATGCCAAGGTCTTGCGTGGCAGCGTGGCGGTCGGTCTGCCAGTCGGTGAGGTCTTGGCCCTGCCCAGTCAGGGCGTGTTGGCCAAGGCCACACTGAACCGGCTTGATGTGGACGCCTTGCGCAGTCTCATGGGCCGTCCGAGCAATACGCCAGTCACTCCTGCCAATGCAAGCAGTGAGGCCATTCGTTCCTATTTGCCATCCTCCGTAGTGGTTCAGGCCAATGAGGTGATTGCAGGGGGCCATACATTCAACCATTTGGTCGCTGGCGCATCGCGCAGCGGTCGCGCCTGGCAAGCCAATGTGGACGCCACCGAGTTAAGTGGCTATGTCGAGTACACGGAATCGACCGATGCCCGCGCAGGACGCGTGTATGCGCGTTTGGCGCGATTGATGTTGGCGTCATCGGGGGCAAGCGAAGTCGAAAACCTACTGGATGAGCAGCCGGTGAGCATCCCCACTTTAGATGTCGTGGTTGATGAGCTTGAACTGCGGGGTAAAAAACTTGGTCGCCTCGAAATGGAGGCTGTGAACCGGGGCAACGCCAGCCGCGATGCCGGGGCGCGTGAGTGGCGCCTCAACAAGCTCAACGTCATTTCCCGCGAGGCCAGCTTCATCGCCACGGGCAATTGGTCCGTGCTCAATGAACCTGGCACGACGGCGCGCGCACCCGGCGCTCGCGTGGGTCGCGAGCGGCGCCGCACGGTGATGAACTTCAAAATGAATGTCGACGATGCCGGTGGCATGCTCGCGCGCATTGGAATGAAAGATGTGTTCAGGCGCGGCAACGGCTTCATGGAGGGCCAAGTCAGCTGGATGGGCTCGCCGATGGCGCTGGATTACCCCAGTCTGAGCGGCGCGTTCAACGTGAACATCGAGAACGGCCAGTTTCTCAAGGCGGACCCGGGTGCCGCCAAATTGTTGGGTGTGCTCAACTTGCAGGCCTTGCCCAGGCGGCTGACTTTGGATTTCCGTGATGTGTTCAGCGATGGCTTTTCATTTGACTATGTGCGGGGGAATGTGCGCATTGATCAAGGTATTGCCAGCACCCAAAATCTGCAGATGCAGGGTGTTAATGCGGCCGTCTTCATGGAAGGTCGTGCGGACATTGCACGCGAAACGCAGGACATCAAAGTGGTGGTCGTCCCGGAGATCAATGCCGGCACCGCGTCTTTGATCGCCGGTTGGGCCAACCCGATCGTGGGATTGAGCACCTTCTTGGCGCAGCTGATTTTGCGTAAACCCCTGATCGAATCCAACACGCAGGAGTTCAAGCTCACCGGCACTTGGGCCGATCCAATAATTGATCGCATCGACCTCAGCAAAGAAGCCACCACGCCGGCCAAACCATGAAAGTTGCAGCACTTCAAATGGTCTCGGGCATGGACCGCGACGCCAATTTGCAGCAAGCAAAAAGCCTGCTCGAGCAAGCGGCTCAGCAGGGCGCGGAACTGGCGGTCCTGCCTGAGTATTTTTGCCTGCTGGGCCAGCGCGATACCGACAAGCTCTTCATTCAAGAACCCTTTGGACAAGGCCCCATTCAGGCGTTTTTGGCCAACATGGCCCGCACGTTAAAGCTGTGGATTGTCGGCGGCACCTTGCCACTGTCGGCGCCATCCGGGGGACAAGAGGCCTCAGGGCGGGTGTTTAACTCGTCATTGGCTTATTCGCCCCAAGGGGCATGCGTGGCGCGCTACGACAAGATCCATCTGTTTCGCTTTGACAATGGGCATGAGCGGTATGACGAGTCGCGCAGCCTCATGCCCGGTGAGGCACCCACCCGCTTTGAGTTGCCAAGCCGGGATGGTCATGTTTGGCGCATCGGCATGAGTGTGTGCTACGACCTGCGCTTTGCGGAGCTGTATCGCCGTTACGCGCTAGAAGGCGCAGATCTCTTGCTGGTCCCCAGCGCATTCACCCACACCACGGGGCAGGCCCATTGGGAAGTGCTGTTGCGCGCGCGCGCCATTGAAAACCAAGCGTTTGTGGTGGCTGCAGCACAAGGCGGGCTGCATGACAACGGCCGGCGCACCTGGGGGCACTCCATGCTGGTTGACCCGTGGGGTGCACTGTTGGCTCAGCAGCCTGACGGGGCTGGCGTGGTGGTGGCTGAGTTCGACCATGGCGTGTTGCAGCAGCAACGCGCCCGGCTGTCTGCGCTCTCGCATCGTGTGTTGTGACCGCGTGTGAAGTGACGTGACCAAGACGAAAGTGCCTTCTGCCGCCCTGAGGCTGACCTGGCGTCGACGCGTCTTGTGGATGGCCTTGGTGGGTTTGGTCGTCGCTTTGCTCATCACCCTGGTTTGGTTGGCAGGACGCTACGAAGCCGCCCAGGTGCAAAGCCGCCTGGAGCGCGATGACGCCAACGCTGTCGATGAGATCCGCAGCGCTTTATCGCGCAATATTCAAAGCCTGCAAGCTATCCAGTTTAAAAATCCAACGCCCGCTATTTGGCGCAGTGACGCGGCCCAATTTCTGCGAGAACACCGCGAAGTTTTGCGCATCGAGTCGCGCGATCCGCAGTTGCGAATCCTCCATTTTGTTGAAACCCATTACCGACCCGCCGGGTTTGACTGGCTCGGGCGCAACAACGCCCATGCCGATGTGGAGCAGGCGTGTTCAACCGCGCGGCGACTGAGTGCACCGGCCTATGCCAGCAGCTATTACTTGCCACTGTCGGATGCCCAAGGTGCAGAGGTCATGGAGCTGTGCATGCCGCTCATGAATATGGGTCAACTCACGGGCTATTTGGTGACGACCTACACCTTGAAAGGCATTTTGGAAGACCTGCTGAGTTCGCAGCTCACCCGCAGCCGGGAGGTGTCCTTCACCGAAGGGGACGGGACCCGATTGGCCGTACTGGGGTCCGCGCAACGCAGCAACCGCGTGTTCAGCGCACAGCAAATCTTAGACCTGCCGGGCAACACCCTGGTGTTGCGCATGGACAGCTGGCGCGGCGAGCCCGAGCTGTTTCCTAATGTGCTCACTGCGCTGGTGGCGGCCATGTCGTTGGCGCTGATGCTGATCTTGTGGCTGCTCGCCAAAGACATGCGCCGACGCTTGAAAGCCGAGCGTGATCTGGCCGATGCGCTGGCGTTTCGCAAGGCCATGGAGGACTCGCTGGTCACGGGTTTGCGTGCGCGCGATGTGCACGGGCGCATCACCTACGTGAACCCGGCGTTTTGTCAGATGGTGGGTTTTTCGGCCGAAGAACTCATGGGCCAAAGCGACAATGCGCCTTACTGGCCGCCGGAGTTCATTCAGGAATACAAACAAAGGCAAGCCATTCGTTTGGCGGGCAACTCGCCGCCGCGTGAAGGCTTTGAGTCGGTCTTCATGCACAAAGACGGCACCCGTTTTCCGGTGCTCATCATCGAAGCGCCCCTGATCAATGCGCAGGGCGAGCAGTCCGGCTGGATGAGCGCATTTTTGGATATCCGCGAACAGCGCCGGGTAGAAGAACTTTCGCGCGCCAGCCAGGAACGCCTCCAGGCCACTGCGCGGCTTGCCACGATGGGCGAGATGGCCTCGCTGCTCAGCCATGAGCTCAACCAGCCCTTGGCCGCCATTGCCAGTTACGCCACAGGTTCCGTGAACTTATTGCATGAGACCACGCCGGCGATGGCCGATCTTGAGTTGGCCATGAAGCGCATCGCGCAAGAAGCCCAGCGTGCCGGCAAAGTGATCAAGAGCGTTCATGACTTCGTGCGCCGTCGTGACCAGACCCATGAAGCCATTGCCGTGCAGGCCTTGTTCGATGCCATCATGCCCTTGATTCAGTTGCAAGCCCGAAAACTGTCGGTGATCGTGCAGCAACGCATCGACCCCAACTTGCCCCGGGTGCGCTGTGATGTGACCATGGTTGAGCAGGTGCTGCTCAACTTGGCACGTAACGCCATGCAAGCGATGGATGTGCCCGACATCCGTCACCGCCGTCTCGAACTCACTTCCCGGGTGAGCTTGCAAGACCCTCGCTGGGTAGAGTTTTTTGTGGCTGATATTGGGCCGGGTATTTCGCCCGACATTGAAGGCCAATTGTTCACGCCGTTTTTCACGACCAAAGCCGAGGGCATGGGCTTGGGGCTGAGCTTGTGCCGAACGGTGATTGAGCAGCATGGCGGCACCTTGGTTTATGGCCCCAACACGCCACTGGGCACGGTGTTTAGCTTCACCTTACCCGCTGATGTTCTGGCCAGCCCCGTGGTTTGACCACGCACTTCTGACTTACTATCGCGCCATGCAACCCTTGAATGATGTGTCCGTTTTCATCGTCGATGACGACGCCAGCGTGCGCGAGGCACTGGCCTGGCTCTTGCGGACCCGCCGGCTTAACAGTGAGCCTTTTGACAGTGCAGAAGCTTTTGTTCAGATGCTCGATGCGGGCTTTGTGCCACAACAGCCAGCCTGTTTGTTGCTCGATGTGCGCATGCCCGGCATGAGCGGTCTGGCCTTGTTTGAGCGCTTGGTAGAGCGCGGCTTGCATCAAGTGATGCCGGTGATCTTTTTGACGGGGCATGCCGATGTGCCTACCGCAGTAGACGCCGTCAAGCGCGGCGCATTTGATTTTTGTGAGAAGCCGTTTTCTGACAACGTCTTGGTGGACCGCGTGGAACAGGCGCTGGCGCATTCGGCGCAGCTCGTCACGGCCCAGCGTGCGCGCGTGCAGGTTCAGCAGCGCCTGGCCGAGCTCACCGAGCGCGAGCGCGATGTCATGCGTTTGGTGCTCGAGGGCCATCCCAACAAGCGCATTGCCGACCAGCTCGACATCAGCGTCAGAACCGTGGAGGTTCACCGGGCCCGTGTGTTCGAAAAGATGGACGTGAAGTCTGCTGTGGAGTTGGCTAACCTGGTTCGTGATGCCGATGGCACTTCACGACGGGTCTGATGGGGGCGGCTTTTGGTTGTCCACGCTGGGGGGCAGTTCACCCCCTCGACGTCCTGAGAACATCGTCCACCAAACGATCAAGACAAAAATCAGCAAAGCGCCAAAGGCTTCGAGCAATAACAACACCATGACTGCACTCCTTCAACGCACACTGTTCGTGCTCATTGTAAGTACGCTGTGGTCATGCAGCAGTCCATCGCTGCCGCCCCATGCCCCCGATGCGCAAATATTACCCACCTCACCCACCCGATCTACGCCAGCTGCCGCGCACCTCCCACCTGCTTTAACTGCCAAAGCTGAAACGGCGACCGACAAGCTGCAACGTCCAGCACAGCAGAACTTACCGACGGGCTCTGAGGTGTCGGGTCGCGTGATCCAACAGCCTAAAAGTCGCTGGACCGCCGTGGCGTGGAGCGAATTGCCGGGTTGGAACGAGGACGCCATGCACGAAGCCTGGAGTGCGTGGCTGCAAAGTTGCGAAAAACCCGGCCCGGTATTTGCGGCCCTGTGCACCGAGGTGCGGCAACTCAGCTTGGGCGACGAGCAGGACAAACGCGCCTGGATGATGTCGCGCCTGCAGCCCTACCGGCTGACTTCCTTGTCGGGTGAAGACACCGGCTTGCTTACCGCGTACCACGAGCCGGTGGTGGAGGCTTCGCGGCTTCGCACCAGCGCTTTTAGCGTGCCCTTGTACCGGTTGCCGGCCAATTTGGCACAACGCAAACCCTGGTTCACACGCCAGGACATCGACACCTTGCCCGAGGCGCAGGCGGCCTTGCGAGGCCGTGAAATCGCTTATGTGGCCGATGCTGTTGTTGCTTTGAACCTGCAAATCCAAGGCTCGGCGCGCTTGCTTCTGACCGAGCCCAAGGGCGACAAGCGCATGGTGCGTTTGGCCTATGCCGGCTCCAACGACCAGCCCTACCGCAGTGTCGGTCGCTGGCTGCTTGACCAGGGCTTGGTGCGCGACGCGTCCTGGCCGGGCATACGTGCCTGGATGAACCAAAACCCCGGCCGTGTTCAGGAGCTGGTATGGACCAACCCGCGCGTGGTATTTTTCCGCGAGCAAGCCCTGTCACGCGAAGAGCACGACGTGGGGCCGCGTGGCGCGCAAGGCGTGAGCCTGACGCCGGGGCGCTCCATAGCTGTCGATCCGCAAAGCATTCCCTATGGGACGCCGGTGTGGCTGGTCTCACGCGGGCCGCAAACCCAGTTGAACCGCCTGGTCCTCGCCCAGGACACGGGCAGCGCCATCACCGGGGCCGTTCGCGCTGACTACTTCACGGGTTGGAGCGACGCGGCAGCAGATCTGGCGGGGCGCTTGAAGCAACCGCTGCGCCTGTGGGTACTTTGGCCGCGCTGAAGCACAAAGCCCAGCGTCCACACGGCGGGCCTTCCCGACTTACACTTCGCAGACAAGATCAGGAGACAAGCCTCATGAATGCCCCCTTGCCCGAACACATCCGCTTGGCGCTGGAAACCGTCACCTTGGACGACAAATACGCCCTGGACCACGGGCGCGCCTTCATGAGTGGTGTGCAAGCGCTGGTGCGACTGCCCATGCTGCAGCGACAGCGCGATCAGCTGGCCGGAAAAAACACCGCGGGCTTCATCAGCGGCTACCGCGGCTCCCCGCTGGGCGGCTACGACCAGGCTTTGTGGAAAGCAAGCCAATACCTGAAAGCGCAGAACATCGTCTTTCAGCCCGGCGTGAACGAAGAACTGGCTGCGACCGCCTTGTGGGGCACGCAGCAGCTGGGTTTTGCGCCGCCAGGCTCCAACAAATTTGATGGCGTGTTTGGCATCTGGTACGGCAAAGGCCCCGGGGTGGACCGCTGCTCGGACGTGTTCAAGCACGCCAATATGGCCGGCACCACGCCTTGGGGCGGTGTGATCGCCGTGGCCGGTGACGACCATCTGGCCAAGAGCAGTACCGCGGTGCACCAGAGCGACCATATTTTCAAGGCCTGCGGCACGCCCGTGTTTTTTCCGGCCTCAGCTCAAGAGATTTTGGACCTGGGTATTCACGCGTTTGCGATGAGCCGCTTCAGCGGCGTGTGGGCCGGCATGAAAACGATTCAAGAAATCGTGGAGTCCAGCGCCACGGTCGTGGTCGACCCGCATCGCGTGCAGGTGAACATCCCCACCGAATTTGTCATGCCCCCGGGCGGCGTGCACATCCGCTGGCCCGATGCCGCGCTGGACCAGGAAGCGCGCCTGTTCGATTACAAGTGGTATGCGGCGCTGGCCTATATCCGCGCGAACCGCTTGAACTACAACGCCATCGAAGGCCCGAACGACCGCTTTGGCATCATCGCCAGCGGCAAGGCCTACAACGACACGCGCCAAGCCCTGATCGATCTGGGGCTGGACGATGCCGCTTGCCGCCAGCTCGGCATTCGTCTGCACAAAGTGGGCGTGGTGTGGCCGCTGGAGGCGCAGCTCACCCGCGAGTTCGCCACCGGCCTGCAAGAAATTCTGGTGGTGGAAGAAAAGCGCCAGATCATTGAATACCAGTTGAAGGAAGAGCTGTACAACTGGCGCGCCGATGTGCGCCCGCACGTGCTGGGCAAGTTCAACGAAGTCGAAGGCGACTTCTCCGGCGGCGAATGGTCGCAAGCCAACCCCAGTGGGCACACGCTGTTGCGGGCTAACGCCGATTTATCGCCCGCCATCATCGCGCGCGCTTTGGCGCAGCGTTTGACCAAGCTGGGCCTGAGCGCCGACATGCAAGCGCGTGTCGATTCTCAGTTGGCCATTCTGGAGGCCAAAGAAAAATCCATGCAGGTCTTGCAGGTGCCGGCAGACCGCCAGCCCTGGTTCTGCTCGGGCTGCCCGCACAACACCTCCACCAAAGTACCCGAAGGCTCACGTGCCATGGCGGGCATCGGCTGCCATTTCATGTCCATCTGGATGGACCGCAGCACGGTGGGCTTCACGCAAATGGGTGGCGAAGGCGTGCCTTGGGTCGGCCAGCAACCCTTTAGCCACGACACGCACATGTTCGCCAATTTGGGCGACGGCACCTACTTTCACAGCGGCATGTTGGCGGTGCGGCAAAGCATTGCAGCCGGTGTGAACATCACCTACAAAATTTTGTACAACGACGCGGTGGCCATGACCGGCGGCCAGCAAATCGGTGAGCGCCCCGAAGGGCACTCGGTGGTGCAGATCGCGCAGTCCATGCGCGCTGAGGGCGCGGTGCGCATCGTCATCGTGACCGACGAGCCGGACAAATACGAAGGCGTGCAAGACATCCCCAAAGGCATTGCCATTGAGCACCGTGACCGCTTGGACGCAATTCAGAGGGAATTTCGCGAGATCAAAGGCTGCACCGTCATCATTTACGACCAGACTTGCGCGACCGAAAAACGCCGGCGCCGCAAGCGCGGCACGATGGTGGACCCGGCTGTGCGCGTGGTCATCAATGAACTGGTCTGCGAAGGCTGTGGCGACTGCGGCGTGCAAAGCAACTGCCTGTCGGTGGAGCCGCTGGAGACCGAGTTCGGCCGCAAGCGCACCATCAACCAGTCCACCTGCAACAAAGACACCAGCTGCCTCAAAGGCTTTTGCCCCAGCTTTGTCACGGTCGAAGGTGGCCAGCTGCGCAAGAAAAACAAAGCCCAGGCGCCCTCGCCTGATCAACTCGGGGACTTGCCTGAACCTGTGCGCCCTGCGCTGGGCGATGCCGGCGTGTGGGGTGTGGTGGTGGCCGGCGTCGGTGGCACCGGCGTCATCACCATCGGCCAGCTGCTGGGCATGGCCGGTCATCTGGACGGGCGCGGCATCGTCACGCAAGACGCGGGTGGTCTGGCGCAAAAAGGTGGCGCCACTTGGAGCCACGTGCTGATTGGTGCGAACCAGGACGTGATTCACACCTCGCGTGTGGGCATGGCTTCGGCCGACCTGGTGATCGGTTGTGATCCGATCGTCACCGCCAGCAAAGAAACCGTGCTGCGCATGCGCGCCGGGCGCACCCATGTGGCGCTCAACGGGCACAGCACGCCCACAGCTGCATTTGTGAAAAATGCCAACTGGCAAAACCCGGCGCAGGCTTGCGCCGCCGAGTTGCAGGCGGTGGTCGGTGATGCGGGCCTGGGGGTGATCGACGCCGATGCGGTGGCCACGGCCCTGATGGGTGACAGCATTTACACCAACCCCTTGATGCTGGGCTTTGCCTGGCAAAAAGGCTGGGTACCGCTCTCGCGTGAGTCGATCTTGCGGGCCATGGAACTCAATGAGGTGGCGGTGGCTCAAAACAAAGCCGCTTTTGAATGGGGGCGCCATGCCGCCCACCATTGGGATGCGGTGGCCAAATTACTGGGTACAGCCGACACGCAAGTGATTGAATTCAAAAAGCGCGACACCCTGGCCGACCTGGTGGCGCGTAGGGTCGATTTTTTGACCGGCTACCAAAACGCGGCCTACGCCAAGCGTTACCAGTTGTTTGTAGACCGGGTGGCCAAAGCCGAAGCGGCCTGCGGGGTGGGCAAGCAAACCCTGAGCGAAGCGGTGGCCCGCTACCTGTTCAAACTCATGGCCTACAAGGACGAGTACGAAGTTGCGCGCCTGCACACCGATCCGGCATTTTTAAGCCGCATTGCCAGCCAGTTTGAGGGCGATTTCACCCTCAATTACCACCTTGCCCCGCCCCTGCTCGAGCGGCGCAATGACCAAGGCGAGCTGCAAAAACGCAAATTCGGACCCGCCATGCTCACCGGCTTTCGCGTCCTGGCGCGGCTCAAAGGGCTGCGCGGCACGGGGCTGGATGTGTTCGGGCGCACCAAAGAGCGTCGCATGGAGCGCGCCTTGATCGACCAATACCAGGCCAGTCTGGACGAGGTGCTGCAAGGTCTGAACGCGGATAACCATGCTTTGGCCGTGGAGATCGCGCGCATCCCGGAGCAAATCCGGGGCTTTGGCCATGTCAAAGCGCGCCACCTCGGGGTGGCGCAGAGGGCCTGGGAAGATTTGACGACCCGGTTCCGGGCCACGCTGTCACACTGATTCGCTGACGCCCCGCATACAATGCAGAACCGCCGGCGCGCGACCACGTCAGGGTGCGCGCCCGTCCTTTGAATTTCATTCCTAATTTGTGGAGTTGCCTGTGTTTATTTCTTCCGCTTTCGCTCAAACCGCTGCCGCTGGCGGCGACATGCAGTCCTCGCTCATGAGCATGCTGCCCCTGGTGCTGATGTTCGTCGTGCTTTATTTCGTGATGATCCGCCCCCAAATGAAAAAGCAAAAAGAGCACCGCACGATGATTGATGCCCTGGCCAAGGGTGACGAAATCATCACCGCCGGTGGCTTGCTGGGCAAAGTGACCAAGCTCGGTGACGGCTACCTGACGGTGGAAGTGTCTGCTGGCGTGGAAGTCCAGATGCAGCGCAGTGCCGTGGTGCAAGTGTTGCCCAAAGGCACCGTGAAGTAATCAGCACGCTTATTTAATTTCTTCAGCAACGACAGGCCTTGCGAACATGAACCGTTACCCGGTATGGAAGTACGCGATCATTGTGGTCGCCTTGTTGGTAGGTGCCTTGTACACGCTGCCGAATTTTTTCGGCGAAGCCCCGGCCGTTCAAGTCTCAGCCGCCAAGCCCAGCCAGAAAGTGGACAGCGCCACGCTGGCCCGGGTGGAAGACGCGCTCAAGGCCGCGGGCATCGCGCCCCAGTCTTTAAGCCAGGAAGGCACCTCGATCCGCGCCCGTTTTGACAGTACCGACACTCAGCTGCGCGCTAAAGACGCCATCCAAAAAGCGCTGGTGCCTGACGCGGCCGATGTGCCTTATGTGGTGGCGCTTAACCTGGTGTCGCGTTCGCCCGAGTGGTTGAGCAGCTTGCATGCGGTGCCCATGTACCTGGGCCTGGATTTGCGCGGTGGCGTGCACTTCATGTTGCAGGTGGACATGCCTGCGGCACTGACCAAAAAAGCAGAGTCTTTGGCGGGTGATATCCGAACCGTGTTGCGCGAAAAAAATGTGCGCCACGGTGGCATCAGCCGCAATGGCCAGACCATTGAAATCCGTTTGCGCGACACCGCTACGTTGGACGCGGCCAAGCGCGTGATTGCGGAACAGTTCACCGAATTGCAAACCACCGACGCGGCAGAGGGCAGCGACTACAAACTGGTGGCCAGCATCAAGCCGCAAGCCCAGCGCACTGTGCAAGACCAGGCGCTCAAGCAGAACATCACCACCTTGCACAACCGGATCAACGAGCTCGGTGTGGCCGAGCCGGTGATCCAGCAGCAGGGGCTGGACCGCATCGTCGTGCAGTTGCCTGGCGTGCAAGACACGGCCAAAGCCAAAGACATTCTGGGCCGCACCGCCACACTCGAAGTGCGCATGGTGGATGAAAGCGCTGAGGCACGAGGCGCTGAAATCGGCAATGGCATGGTGCCGTTTGGCTCCGAGCGTTTTCTGGAGCGCAGCGGCCAGCCGGTGGTGGTGAAAAAGCAGGTGATCCTCACCGGCGACAACCTCACCGATGCGCAGCCCGGCTTTGACAACCAGACCCAGGAAGCTGCTGTGCACCTGACGCTGGACGCCAAGGGCGCGCGCATTTTCAAAGACGTGACCCGCGAGAGCGTGGGCAAGCGCATGGCCATTTTGCTGTTTGAAAAAGGCAAGGGCGAGGTGGTAACCGCGCCGGTGATCCGTTCTGAAATCGGCGGCGGCCGCGTCCAGATTTCCGGGCGCATGACCACCATGGAAGCCAACGACACCGCACTTTTACTGCGGGCCGGCTCCTTGGCGGCTCCGATGGAAATCATCGAAGAACGCACTATCGGCCCGAGCCTGGGTGCCGAGAACATTGCCAAAGGCTTTGCCAGCGTGACCTGGGGCTTTGTCGCGGTGGCCGTATTCATGTGCATTTACTACATGCTGTTTGGCATCTTCTCCAGCGTGGCGCTGGCGGTCAACCTGTTGCTGCTGGTGGCGGTGCTGTCCATGCTGCAAGCCACGCTCACATTGCCGGGCATGGCCGCCATGGCGCTGGTGCTCGGTATGGCCATTGACGCCAACGTGCTGATCAATGAGCGCGTTCGCGAAGAATTGCGCAACGGCGCCTCGCCGCAAGCGGCCATCCATGCCGGCTACGACCGCGCCTGGGCCACGATTTTGGACTCCAACGTGACCACGCTGATCGCCGGTCTGGCCTTGCTGGCCTTCGGTTCCGGCCCGGTGCGCGGTTTCGCTGTGGTGCACTGCCTGGGGATTCTGACCAGCATGTTCTCCGGCGTGTTCTTCTCGCGCGGCCTGGTCAATTTTTGGTATGGCCGACAAAAGAAACTCAAGAGCGTGTCGATTGGCACGGTCTGGCGTGCAGAGTCGGATACATCGGCCAAGCGATAAGGGGAGACACACATGGAATTCTTCAAGATTAAGCGCGACATTCCGTTCATGCGGCATGCGCTGGTGTTCAACCTGATTTCATTGGCGACCTTCCTGGCGGCTGTTTTCTTTTTGTTCTCCCGCGGACTGCATTTGTCGGTCGAGTTCACCGGCGGCACCTTGATGGAGGTCGGCTACACCCAATCGGCTGACTTGCCGGCCGTGCGCAACACGGTGGCGGGCTTGGGCTACACCGATGTGCAGGTGCAAAACTTTGGCACGGCACGCGATGTGCTGATTCGCTTGCCGGCTACCAAGGGCGTGAGTTCTGCCCAGCAAAGCGACAAGGTGATGCTGGCACTCAAAGCGACTGATGCGACTGCCACTTTGCGCCGCACCGAATTTGTCGGCCCGCAAGTGGGCGACGAACTCGCGGCAGATGGCCTTAAGGCGCTGGCCTGTGTGATCGTAGGCATCATGGTGTATCTGGCCATCCGTTTCGAGTGGAAATTTGCGGTGGCCGCCATCATCGCCAACTTGCACGACGTGATCATCATCCTGGGGTTCTTTGCCTTCTTCCAGTGGGAATTTTCACTGCCGGTGTTGGCTGCCGTGCTGGCGGTGCTGGGTTATTCGGTGAACGAGTCGGTGGTGATCTTTGACCGGATCCGCGAAAACTTCCGGCGTTTTCGCAAGATGAACACCGTGCAGATCATCGACAACGCCATCACCTCCACCATCAGCCGCACCATCATTACCCACGGCTGCACGCAGCTGATGGTCTTGTCCATGTTGCTCTTTGGCGGCCCCACCTTGCATTACTTTGCGCTGGCGCTGACCATTGGTATTTTGTTCGGCATTTACTCGTCGGTGTTTGTGGCCGCTGCCATTGCCATGTGGTTGGGCATCCAACGCGAAGACCTGATCAAAGCCAGCGTCAATCGCAAAGACGAAGACCCCAATGATCCCAACGCAGGGGCGGTTGCCTAAACGCACTTCCCTCACACCATGGCGCTGCCTTTGTCGGAAACCCAAAAATCACAGCTGGGTGCCTCCACCCGGCAAGTGTTTTTGTCCGAGGTCACGCTTTTATTGAGCGAGCTCAGTGATGTGGTGCATCAGCGTCTGACCGATCTGATGAACGAAACCGCGGCCTTGCGCGACATGCAAACCCGCCGCGATGCCTGGATCATCTACCAGCGCGTGCGCTTGCCTTGGAAAGACGGCGTTCTCAAACAACTGCAGGGTCAGCTTCAGCCGGCGCAAGTGCCAGCCGTCACGCACGACTTCAAAGATACGGGGCTGGGGCTGGAGTTGCTCAGCACGGACGTGGTTGAAACCAAAATCCTAGCGTCCCGACTGGTGCACAGCGTGATGGAGAAAGTCACCGCACCACTGAACGACTTGCGTTTGCGCATGCGGCTGATTGAAGACGCACCGGAACTGTCCACGACAGACATATTGTTGCCAGAGGTGACCCTGCAAGCCCTGGTGGAGCAATGGAATGTGTGTGGCATGCCCAAAGACTCTTGGGGCATGGTGAACGATGCGTTGCGGTTTTTGTTGGGTGATCGCTTCAAGGCCATTTACCTTAAATGCAACGCGCATTTGGTGGACAACGGCGTGATGCCGAAAATCGACAACAGCGATCGCTTTAGGCGCACGACCAAGCCCTCGTCCATGCCGCCTGCGTTTGGTCCTGAGCCCCATATGGATGCGCGTGCGCATCCTAATGAGCCAGCATCTTCGACATTTGGGACGCGGGGTTCGTGGGGGCCGATCAGTCAGCATGGCGCTGTGGGCGCGACACAAGCGGGTGGTGTGACTGGGATGACGGGGTCCGTGCCGCTGGCACACGCTGGCGGTGAACGCTACCGTTCAAACGGCTCGCCCATGGCGCGATCTGAGCGTCATGCCTTGAACGTGGTGGAGCAACTCATGCGCTTGCTGTCCCAGCACAGCGAAGGGACAACGCTTGCCCCGGGTGCGACCACGGGTCCCACCCCTGCTTTGGCAACAGCGATTTCGTCGCAAGCACACGCGCAAGAACTCGGTGATCGAACGGTGGGTGCTTTGATCGATCAGGGGGTGTTTGGGGTCACCCGGGTCGCCAATTTGTTGCGGGTCCAGACGGGTGAACTCAAGAAAAAAGCGGAGACCAAAAGTGAGAAGGCCACCATTGAAATTGTGGCGTTGATGTTTCAGGCCATCCTCACCGAGGAGCGTATTCCACCGACCATTCGGGTTTGGTTTGCCCGCTTGCAAATGCCGGTACTGCGCGTGGCTTTGTCGGACGCGGATTTTTTGGCCACGCTCACCCACCCCGCGCGGCTGTTGATCGATCGCATGGGCTCTTGCGCGATGGGGTTCGACCAAAACGCCATCAATGGCAGTGCTTTGGAAGCCGAGATCAAGCGTGTGGTTCAGGTGATTGAGCAGTACCCTGAATCAGGTGCTCGCGTATTTCAGATCGTCTACGACGAATTTCAAAAATTCCTGACCAAGTTCTTAACCGATGCCGGCAATACCCCCAAAGTCGTGGGCGTGGCTCAGCAGGTGGAGCAAAAGGAAATCCTGAGCATCCAGTACACGATTGAGATGCGCAACATGCTCAAAGACATGGCTGTATCGGAAGATATTCGCAGTTTCCTCTTCAAGGTCTGGGCCGAGGTGATGGCGGTCTCCGCCATGCGTCGGGGGCCCCAGCACGAAGACACCTTGACCCTGAAAAAAACGGCAGGCGATTTGGTCTGGTCGGCCAGCGCCAAACCTAATCGGGAAGACCGTGCACGGATGATTCGTGATCTACCCGAGCTGATGCGCAGATTGAGTTCCGGAATGGCATTGTTGGGAATCGCGCCCTCCTTACAAAACATCCACATCAAGCGCATCAGCGACATCATGGCCGAAGCGTTCATGGCCAAAACAGAGGCTATTCCCCAAGCGCAGATGGACGCCATGATTGAGCGCCTGGCCAATCTGGACGATTTTGTCTCCGAGGATGGGTTGGGTGATTTACCGCTGGACGCGCAAAGCATTGAGTTGATGCTGGGCATTGACGCGTCCACCATCGATGTGGTGGTGGACGGTGGCACCAAGCCTACCCCGGCCATGGTGGCTTGGGCTGAACAGCTGGAAGTGGGTGCATGGATGATGCTGGACCATAATGGGAAAGTCAGGAAAGTCCAGTTTGTTTGGAGGAGTGAGCACAAACATTTGAATTTGTTTGTGACCAACAACGGGCACAGTTATTTGATTCAAGCCGGGCGCTTAGCGTCCTACTTGCAGGCGGGTTTGCTGGTGCCGCAGGAGTCGGAAGCGCTGACAGTGCGTGCCACGCGTGAGGCCCTGACCAAGCTCGAAGCCAACCCGGAGCGCTTGTTCCAGACCGACTGAAGCGACAAGTCCTTGCCCTGATCAATGGGCCAAACGTGCTTGCGGATCGTCGCAGAGTTCGTCGAGCACCAGTGCATCGGGCTCTTCACCAAAACTCCAGAACACCATCAGGATGATGATCTTCAAATCATCCAGCGAGACCGTGTCTTCAGGAATGGCCATGGCGCGGTCCACCACGATCT